>CBDVBE010000097.1:0-17018 GCA_965372145.1 uncultured bacterium
AGTATTTTTAATTGTTTAAAAATAAACTTTAACCAACAGGCTGTGCTATCAATCGGATTAATCGGGTAATGAAACCAAAACAAAAGAATATCCCCGCAGAGAATATTAAAAAATTTAAAAGAAAAATACGTAACTATTTCAAATCCCACGGAAGAGACCTCCCCTGGCGGGGAACTGATAACCCTTATCATATCCTCGTTTCTGAAATAATGCTTCAGCAGACGCAGGTGGATCGGGTTATAGATAAATACACACTGTTTATAAAAACATTCCCGACACTCCGATCACTTGCGAAGGCACCGCTGGATAAACTCCTGAGGACATGGCAGGGTCTGGGCTACAACCGCCGTGCTTTAATGCTGCAGAAATGCGCGCAGCAGATTGTAAAGGAATATAAAGGAGCCGTTCCTGACAGGCCTGAACTATTAGAAAAACTGCCTGGACTCGGCAAGGCAACCTCTGCTTCAATCTGCGCATTCGCGTTTAATAAGCCGGTTATCTTTATTGAGACAAATATCCGCACTGTGTTTATTCACGAATTTTTTCCCTATAAAAAAGATGTTACCGATAACGACCTTCTTCCGCTCGTTGCACAGACACTCGACAAAAAAAGTCCGTATACATGGTACTCGGCCCTCATGGACTATGGCTCACACCTGAAAAAATGCCATCCGAATCCATCACGGGAAAGCGCCCACCATACCAGGCAGTCTAAATTTGAAGGATCCGATCGGCAGATTCGGGGAACGGTGCTGAAGGTATTACTCAATCAGGATAGACTCTCCTTTGCAAAGCTGTCTGAAAAAGTTAATGCTGATACTATACGATTTAGAAGAATCCTGAAGGGATTAGCGGAAGAGGGATTTATACGGTATAAAAACGGGTACTATTCAATTATATAACAAAAAGCGGCACAGGAAAACACCTCCTGTGCCGCTGAAACTTTCTTTGTATACTATAACTCAGACTTTCATTTTGCGTATTCAACAACCTCCTCTACTGATTCTGTTCCTATACCAGCTTTTGCAAATACGCCTTCAATAGTTGCTCTGTCCGGTGCATTCCAGCAGCAGACAGCCTGAGCTTTTTCTTCATTGATATACGCGGTATCCATTTCACACCCACTTCCAACGGAAGCTTCGACAACGGTCGCTCAACTCTTCTTGATTTCATCAAGAGGCATCTGCGGCAAACTTATTAAGAACTTAGCCATAAGTCCTCCTCATAATTGAAATGAAAAATATTTATATAAATGCTTCGCCCCCATAGTATACAAATCGCTGCCAGGTAATTTCAAGAAATATTTTAGCATTCCGGTGCTTTATTATGCTTTTCAACTGCAAAATTGATTAAAAACGTGCTTGATTCACTAACATTTCTGATATTTTAATGAAAATATTGTATATTAAAGTGTAACAGACCGGTCTACTATATATTTCGGGTAAATATGAAAAAAAGCAGAACAAAAGAATTATTACTTCAAACAGGCGCAGAGATTATTCTTAAAAAAGGATTCAACGCAACCGGTATTCAGGAGATTCTTAAGGCTGCGGATGTACCGAAAGGATCGTTTTACTTCTATTTTCCCAGCAAGGAAGAGTTCGGCCTGGCGCTTATCGATTATTATGCTCAGGAGTATATCAGAAAAATCGATATCAAACTGAAAAACAAATGCCTGCCGCCTGTTATCCGCCTTAAAAATTTTTTCTCAGCCTATGCAAAGGAATACGAAGAGAGTGGGTTTACAGGAGGCAATCTTCTGGGAAACCTTACCCAGGAAATGGGCGATACCCATGAACCATTCAGAAAGAAGCTGCGCTATATCTATTCGATAATAATAAACAAATTCGCTGACTGCCTGAGTGAAGCACAGAAAAACGGACTGCTGCCAAAATCACTCAATCCCAAAGAAACCGCTGAATTTATGGTTTGTGCCTGGGAAGGGACACTGATGCAGGTAAAAATGGTAAAGAATATGAAACCGCTTAATCACTTCAATAGATATATGTTTCAATTGCTGGGCACACACTGAAAAAGGTTACATCGCCTTTTTCTGTAAAAAAACGTTGTAATGATGGTTGAGTTTGTAAACATTCTTTAATTTTGGATTTTGGATTTCAACCCCTGAACCCTGAACTTTGATTTTGGATTTTGGATTTTGGATTTTTTCAATCCCCAATCCGCATTCCCCAATCCGCAATCATACAATTTTGGATTTCAACCCCTGAACCCTTGAACCCCGAACCTCTGAACCTCTGAACCCTGAATCTCTGAACGATTACTTATAAACACCCAATTAATATTTTCATTTTCCCCTTATGTCATACGTTATCACATACATATCTTCCTCTTTTTTAGTAGAGACCTTGTAACCTGAATTATAAAACACCGATAACATATGATGATTTTTTGCAAGAACGCTTGCTTCAAATCCCGTGATTCCTCTTTTCTTGGCAATGTCGGTCATCATCTCCAGTAAATACGTTCCAATCCCTTTTGACTGCCAGTCATCTCTTACCAGAAATGAAACTTCCGCCCGGTTTGTCGCCTGGTTTAAATAATAATGCCCCGCTCCAATAATCTGTTCTCCGCCGGTATCCTGTATAAGTGCACCAATCGCCATATCCTTCGAATAGTCAATATTGGTAAAATCCTGAATGAATTTGTGAGGGAAGGCTTTTATCGAACTGAAAAACCTGAATGCAATAGACCGTTCGGAAAGAGTGTAGCACATATCACGCAACAACTTATCATCAGTCGGTTTAATGGGACGGAATAACAGTTTCGTACCGTCTGCCAAAGCCGTATGCACGATGTGTTCTTTCAGATAGTTCGATGTTTTCGGAGGTAACTCCTTCTGATGAGGGAAAATATATTTACGATTCTTTGCTTCATTGAAAATATCATTCTGAAAATCAGGATGTGCAATCTCTGCCAGGGCTACTACACGCTCCCTGATACTCTTACCAAAAAGATCCGCAATACCATACTCGGTCACCACATACCGAACATCAGCGCGTGACACGACAACGCCGGCTCCTTCCGTAAGCCTGGGCACAATCCGGGGAATTGTTCCATTCCGGGCTGTTGATGGAAGTGCTATAATTGCTTTACCTTCCTTCGCCCTTGAGGCGCCACGGGTAAAGTCAACCTGCCCGCCAAATCCACTATAGAAACTGTAGCCAATCGAATCGGAACACACCTGGCCGGTCATGTCAACTTCAAGGGCGACATTCACCGCTACCATTTTATTATGCTGACTGATGACAAACGGGTCATTGACATATTCAGACGGGCGGAACTCAAAAAACGGGTTTTCATGAATGTAGTCGTAGAGTTTTCTTGTGCCATAGCAGAAACTCGCTGTTACCTTTCCCCGGTTAATCGTCTTGAGGCTGCCGTTGATAACCCCGCTTTCCACCAATGGAATGATCGCATCATTAAACATCTCCGTATGAATGCCGATATCATGCTTGTCGCCAAGATACTTCAGTACTGCCTGTGGAATATTTCCTATCCCTACCTCTACCGTTGAACCGTTCTCAATGAGCGAAGCAACATTTTGTGCTATTGCGTCAACAGCTTCATCCGGCTCGGGTAACTGATATTCAAGAATGTCCTTATTGCTTTCAACAATTGCATCGATCATGTCTATTGAAATAAATGAGTTGCCCAGGGTTCTTGGCATTTTTTCATTTACTTCTGCGATAACCACCAGGCTGTTTTCCACCGCTGATTTTACAATATCAACTGAAATACCCAGGCTCAGGTTTCCATATCGATCCGGAGGGCTTGTCTGAATGAGCGCGACGTCAATTGAAATCTTGCCGGTCTTAAACAGTGAAGGAATGTCACTGATACAGATCGGTACATAGTCACCGCGTCCACCGGTAATGCCTTCCCGTACATTCGGCGCAAGAAAAAAACTGCAGGTTCTGAATTTGCTGCTGTATTTTTCAGCAATATACGGAGCGACTCCGTGGGTGAGAAGATGGTAGATTTCCGCATCGACAATAGTGTTACTTTTTACCAGTTCTTCCACAATGAGCTGTGGCTGGCCGCAGCCGGTGCCGATAAAAATCCGGGCACCCGGTTTAATCATCCTTATTGCCTTGCCGGGAGAAACGATCTTTTTGTCATACATCTCCTTCCATGGACTCATATTATTCCCCTTTCTTCGATAGTATAAT
Source organism: uncultured bacterium (assembly GCA_965372145.1). GTDB lineage: Bacteria > Fibrobacterota > Chitinivibrionia > Chitinivibrionales > JANQEN01 > CBDVBE01. Next base: position 4,191 of record CBDVBE010000097.1, read on the forward strand.
CCGGGCATCCACCACAAAGGCTCCATCCCCCTTCTGACCGGCCAGCAAAGGATTGATATCAATTTCTTCAATTTCAGGAAAGTCCATTACCAGTTGTGACATTCGCTGAAGAGACAACACAACAGCATCAATGTCCACCCCTTTTTCACCCCGTACTCCTGTCAGAAGCTTATAGCTCTTTGTTGATTCTATCATCTTCCTGCACTCCTCTGCAGTGACTGGTGCAAGGCTGAAGGTGATATCTTTAAGAATTTCAACAAAAATCCCTCCCAGTCCAAACAACAAATTGGGGCCAAATTGAGCATCTCTCTTCATCCCAAGAATCACTTCCCTGCCGCCGTTAACCATTTTTTCAACCAACACCCCTCGTATCTCAGCTTCGGGCATTTTTCTTTTAATCCGAATCATCATAAGTTCAAAGGCATCTTCAACTTCAGTCCTGCTGGTAAGACCGATTTTCACACCTCCCATATCGGATTTATGCAGGATATCAGGACTGGAAATCTTCATGGCGACCGGGTAGCCGTTCTCATCAGCAAAGTTCACGGCTTCTTCAACGGTTGACGCCATTATGCCGGGAGGAACATCAAAATTATAGGCCTTTAGTATAGTCTTTGCATCAACCTCGCCAATTTCATATTTCTGCCGCGAAGTATAGGCTCTAATAATCTTTATAACCGGATTTTTATTAACCGCAAAACGTTCTGCTATCCGTAAAGGACGCGATTTGCATTGGCTGTAAATTGCCATTTCCATCATAACCCTTGCTGCCCGCTCAGGAACAGGATATTGAGGAATTTTTTCTTCCCTGAGTATTGCAACACCTTTTGCAATGGCATCAGCGCCCATAAAACAGGTAAGAACCGGTTTGTCGTACTTTTTTGAAATGTCAACCACTTTTTGGGCGATTGATTCACACGGGGTCATTCTCTGCGGTGCAAGGATGACAATCAAACTGTCAAAAGAATCGCTGCCCAACAAAATAGCAATGGCCTTTCCATACAATTCCGCGTCTGCATCTCCCAACAGGTCAACCGGATTGTGCACTGAACCGACCGTCGATAAAACACGCGACAATTGTGCTTCTGTCTCTTTATCGGGCTTTGGAATCTTTAATCCAGCCATCTCCAAAGCATCGGACATCATAATACCAGGCCCACCTGCGTTGGTAAGAACAGCAACCCGGTTTCCCTTCGGCAGTGGTTGATAGGCAAATGCCATTGAAACATCAAAAAGGTTTTCAACAGAATCCGCCCTGATAACACCGGTCCGTCGAAATGCGGATTCATACGCGGAATCGGCTCCGGCGAGGCTGCCGGTGTGTGAAGATGCGGCTTGTGCCCCTGTTTCAGTCCTTCCGGATTTGAGAATCACAATCGGTTTTACCTTTGCAATTCCTTCCGCCACACGCATAAACTCCTGTCCTCGGGGAATATCTTCAAGATAGGCAGCGATCACCCTGGTATTCTCCTCATCTTTCAGCCTTACAAGAAAGTCTACTTCATCAAGAGAAGCTTTATTGCCGACTGACGCTAAAACAGAAAAACCGATCCTGTTGCTGGATGCTATATCCTGAATTGCAGTGATAAGAGCGCCCGACTGTGAAATAATCGCAACAGAACCGGGTTTACCAATAGAAAGACCGAAAGAAGCATTCAATTTATGCGATGGATTGATCAGGCCGACACAATTAGGCCCCATCATTGTAATAGTACCGTATCTGGCAATACGAGTTATTTCCTGCTGAAGTCTTTTCCCCTCTTTATCAGCTTCACTGAATCCTGCAGTAATAATAATAACAGCCTTTACCGATTTACTCACACAATCTTTGAGTATCGAGGCCACCAGGTCGCGCTTGACAACAATAACAGCCAGGTCAACCTCGCCGGGTATATCCTGCAGCGAACGATAACATACTTTCCCGAGGATCTCCTGCGCCGTGGGATTGACAGGATACACATCTCCTTCATACCCGTCACTTAAAATGTTTTTAAGTATAGCGTGTCCGACCTTGGTAGGATGCGCAGAGGCCCCGACTATTGCAACGGAATCCGGTCGTATCAGTTTCTCAAAACTCATTTTGTCTTTTATCTTTCTGTAAAATGTTACTGTTTTCTACTATCTGCATACGATTGTGTACAGTGTAACGGATCTCCTGTATTATTAATAAAGGCAACAAAACATCAAGATTGATAAACACCTGATTTTATCCTGGTTATAACGTACAATAAATTCTTCTGATCAAATGGTTTCTGCATAAAACCAACAATTCCCATTGAATTCAAATATCCTGATATAACAGCTTCCTTACACAGGTCGCTCAGGGAGATGACGGGAATATTGTGTTTTCTAAGTTTGACAAATAAATCCAGTCCTTTTCCATCAGGTATTACAATATCCATAATAATGGCGTCAATTTTTTGAGACGAAAGAATACTGAACCCTTCATCAACCGTTTTAGCTTCAATAACCGTCTCATTGTTCTCTTCAAGTAAACAGCGAATTTTATTTACCGTTTCACTATCCTTATCAATTATCATTATATTCATTACATGGGCCCTTTCTTTGATTATTTTTTTCCCTATAACGGCTTTTTAAATTAAAGTTCCACCGGTATTGCCTTATATGCAACAATTATCTGTTCGAGACATTTTCCAAGACGCAAGAGATCGACAGCCATTTTTTCTTTATAGTGTTCACTTACATGGATTAAGCTGCTGAGTAATTTATTATAATATTCTATCCCATTGCATACGTTCTCATAAAAGGTTTTTATATACTGTATCTCCTTCTCAGTAATAGCGTTCACGTATTCCGCAATTTTATGCTTTAAAACATCGATATACAGCCGTAACTCTGTTATAAACATATTAGGATGTTCCGTATTCCCTAAGAGATCAACCGTACCGTAAATATGTGCCACCATTTCAACGAAAGAATATGTTCTGGAAAAATAAATCATGTTGGGTCCGGGGCATATAGCCGGATCCACATTTTCAGGCTTATCTAATTTATGTTTAATTAATGCCGCGCCGCCGAGTTCATGGCATATGCAGGATTTCTGTACTATTTTATCGACCTTTTCTTTAAAATCCTGCGGAGAAAGACCTTCCGACTTGAGTTGTTCGATTTTCTGTTTTTGATATTGCCTGGAGGCAGCACACACAGGCTTTTCAGTAAATTCAGTATTGCCGACTAAGAATCCTTTCGGGCATGCGCTTCCGGGTATGCCTTTTTGAATACGTACCTGTTTTGCGACCTCACTTGCAGAGGTACATAAGTTCTGAAAAATTATATTAATCGGAGACACCTGACTCATCCGGATATCTTCTTCTTTAGCAGCAGCAAGTTTTTGCAGTGTTTCTTCATCAACACTCGTTGCTTCAGGCACCATGAGAAACGGTGTGCCCCATCCGGTAGCGTCAACATTGTAATAATCCAGCAGGAAAGCATGCTCATGTGCTGTGGAAATACCCCCCTGCGCGGTGATACGTGTCGGGGGAGGCATATCAAAAACAGTTTTTTCTTTACGTTGCAATCCTTTGTTGAACAAAGTTAACAGTAAGTCGAGAAGTTCGTTTTTCTTTTCTTTGAATTCTTCCAGCACTGGCCCTATAAGAAGCCCCTTTGTCGCAAACGCATGCCCGCCGCAGTTTAAACCCGATTCAATACGGAATTCGGAAACCCACAATCCTTTTCTGGCAAGAAATTTCCCCTGCGTTACAGCCGAACGGTAGTCGCTGACTTTAATAATAATTTTTTTCTTTATCTGTCCGTCCGGCTGCGGATAAAAATCATTAAACTGTTCAATATAGCTGTAAAGCCCCCTGTTTATACCGGCGGAGAATACAATACCGGAACATACATTGCTGTTAGCATAGCCTCTTAATGCTGAAAACGCGTCTGAATATTCCGGCGATAATTTTTTATTATTCTTATAATTATCGTTATCTAACGTTGTCATGATATTAACATCAATAGAACCTGCTGTTACCCTTTTTTTTAAATACTGCTGTTGAGACCTTTTTCCCTCCGGATTACTATTCTTTATCATCATGTAGTATTGTTCTTTAAGAGAGGATGTTTCCGGAAGGAGTTCAAAATATTTTCTCAGTTCACTGCCGTTATCAAAGGTCTGTTTTTTAAGTTCTTCAATCTGCTTTTCTACTATTTCATTAACAAGATTAAGATAGGCGGTAATCCTTTCGGCACGCGGGTCTTCGTTCCTGTCTGTAATTGGCGTATAGGGCTTTTTATACACAGTACAATAATGCCTGCGTATTTTTTCTATGAGTACATCATCCACCAGTGAAATAACCGAAGAGATACCATATCTCGCGATGCTTATCGGTGTGTCAATTGTAAAGCCGGTTCCCATCACCGGGACATGAAAATTATGGGGTTCAGGATGTTTCATATATACTTATTCCATTTTTCACATTGTATGCGAATCTACCCATTAACAGCCAGGATGAAAACAGCCGCAAATATCTTTATTTCCACGAAGGTCATTGAACAATGTAACTGCTTTGTAAGAACAAAACATCAAACTGAAATTATCCGGATACCCGCTTTATCTTCGTGCCGATATAGCTTCTCGGTATTGAAACATAAAATCCCCTGTAGCCATCACTGTTTCTCATAGCCTCCGGAACGAGAAGCTTTTCAATATACGCCGGATCTCTTTTCCCATGAACTTCTATCAGAATAACATCAAAATACGTCACACTGGACAATGGGGTGGTTACTACCTTGATAATCGAACCCTTTGGTACGATACCGGTAAAACCGTCCGAGTAGTTCTGTTCCGATTGAATCGTGGCGTTTTCTCTCACCTCCTCTGTTACTTCAAATGTATCGCCTTCCTTGATTTCAATTTTTGAACCGCACCCTGCAAGAAAAAACACAGAAGCCAAAAACATTACTATCATATATCTGACATAAATCATACAACCCTCCTTCCGGAATGTGTTTGAACGGTGCCCCATACTGAAACCCAACTACCATAAGTCAATGATTACTACCAAAATTATTTACTCCCTGCTAATGAATTTTTAGAAGGAGTTTTCGTCAAAAATGTCACCATTGCTGCAAGAATCAGCAAGGCAGACGCGCCATAATAGGCATAGGAAAAAGTGTGATGCATATCATACATTTTCCCGGCCAGAAGCGCCAGCATGAATCCTCCGACACCCCATGCAGTGAAAACAAGCCCGTAATTTACACCAAAATTTTTCAGTCCATAATAATCTTTTGTTATCGATGGAAACAGGGAGAGGTTCGCGCCGTAATTTGCCCCGACAAGAGCTGAAATGAGAGACAAAACAAAAACATTTGCCAGTGCATTACCGGTATTTGTCCGTGAAAGCAGAAATACAAGAAATGCCTGAAGGACAAAGCAGACAAACATTGTTCGCTGGCGTCCTATTTTGTCCGAAACAATCCCTGCAATAATCCGGCCGGCCCCGTTACCGACAGCCAGTACCGCTACCAGAATAAAGCCCAGTTCAATGCCTGCCTGTTGTTTGGCAATAGCGGCGAGCTTGGCAATAACCATAAGCCCGGCTCCTGCACCGCAGGCATACATAAACCATAACAGGTAAAACTGCACTGTGGAAAGCATTTCCTTTGGGCTGAAATCATTAACCTCACTGTTATCTGGGGATGATGTGCTGTTTTTTTCCGCACCCTCCGGTACATATCCTCTTGGCGGAGGAATAAGCAATTGCGCCAGACCAACCACAACAATAAGGAAAACGATTCCCAGTATCATCACCATTTTCTGGATGCCGAAAGTAACGGTAAGCCATTTTGAAAGCGGAGCTGCATAAACAGAGGCCAGGCCGAAACCGGATACAACGATACCGGCTATAAGTCCTGTTTTTGCGGCTGGAAACCATTTAACCGCAGGAGGGGTTGCGGAAGCGTATCCAAACCCGATACCCGCGCCTGCCAGAACACCGAAACCAATTATATACCCGGTTGGTGAAGTGGTAAAACTAACTGAAATCATACCAATGCCAACAAGTAATCCGCCAATAATAGCAACAATACGCGGACCGATCTTATCCTGCAGACGACCGGCAGGAACCATAATAATAGAAAAAACCAGGCATGCTATTGCATACGGCCATGACTTATCCGCCTCGCTCCAGTTCCATGATTCGGGTATGCCTTTACTGATAACACTCCACGTATAAAGAATCCCGAGAGCAAGATTAATACCCATTCCGGCAAAAGTAACAGTCCAGCCTTTATTGGTAGTAACATGGATTTCACTACTTGTGATATTTTGACTCATATACCATTCTCCTTATCTATGTTTATTAGTTCATTCGAACGACTCAATCCTGTTTCTTTTTAGTACTATCATACTAGATTCTTAATGGTTTTAAGAAGCTCTCCCGGGTCTACAGGTTTAGCGATACGATCATCTACCTTGCTTTCTAACATCGGATGATTTTTAAATTTATTTTCAAATGCATTTTTTGATAAAGCTGTCAAGAAGATTACCGGTATATCCATTGAGCCTAAATCGAATTTCAGTTTCGCGCACGTATCTAATCCGTCTATACCAGGCATCATAACATCCAGAAGGATTAAATCCGGTTTGTTCTTGCGTGTTTTTTCCAGGCACTCTTCACCGCTATAGGCAACTTCCACGTCATAGCCGCCTTCTTTTATTTGATTCCTTGTTATCGCAACAAAATCCTCATCATCATCCACCAATAGTATTTTCTTAGCCACAAAACGTTTCCCCAATGAGGCATCCTTACTACTACCCTCGATCAAAGCATAAACAACACTTGGATCAGCAAGTGTTGTGATGTCTCCTAAATTACCAGTCTCATTTTCTGCAATTTTACGGAGGATACGCCGCATAATCTTGCCGGAGCGTGTTTTGGGCAGGGCACGGGCAAACTGGATTTTCTCAGGGACGGCTATAGGTCCTATTTCTTTTCGTACATGTAAAAAAAGTTCTTTTTTCAGGTCTTCACTTTCGTCAACACCGTCAACCACGGTCACGAAGGCATATAAAGCCTGTCCCTTGATTTCATGCGGCATGGGCGTAACCGCAGCCTCGGCGACACTATCGTGGCTGACAAGCGCGCTCTCAACTTCTGCGGTGCCGATACGGTGTCCAGAAACATTGACGACGTCATCGATTCTGCCCATGAGCCAGTAGTCGCCGTCTTCATCAATCCGGCATCCGTCACCCGCGAAATAAATATCATTATACATGGTAAAATAGGTGTCAATAAACCGCTCATGATCACCCCACATGGTACGCATCATTCCGGGCCACGGCTTTCGTATACACAGTTTACCTCCCTCATTGGTTCCACATTCCGTGCCGTCATCGCGAAGAACAACAGAATCGACGCCAAAGAACGGACGGCTCGCGCTGCCGGGTTTCAAAGTATGTGCACCCGGCAGGGGCGTAATTAAAATCCCGCCAGTTTCCGTCTGCCACCAGGTATCAACAACCGGACAACGCTTGCGGCCGATTTTTTCAAAGTACCACATCCAGGCTTCAGGATTGATAGGTTCGCCGACAGAACCGAGAATCCTCAATGTGTCAAGTTTGTATTTCGCCGGCCATTCCTCACCCAGACGCATAAGAGCCCGGATTGCCGTGGGAGCGGTATAAAAAACAGTTACTCCGAACTTGTCACAAATCTGCCAGAAACGGCCTGCATCGGGATACGTAGGAACTCCCTCAAACATGAGTGTCGTAGCGCCGTTTGCAAGAGGCCCGTAAACAATATAGCTGTGTCCCGTGACCCAGCCGATATCGGCAGTGCACCAGTATATGTCATCTTCATGTATATTGAAAATGGTCTTATGTGTCAAAGCAACATGCAGCAGATAACCGGCTGTGGTGTGGACAACACCTTTGGGCTTCCCCGTAGAACCGGATGTATAGAGGATAAACAGAGGATCTTCAGCATTCATAGGTTCCGGGTCGCACGATTCACCTGCCCTTGTCATTTCATGGTGGTACCATACATCTCTATCTACTTTTATATTGCATGGTTCATCGTTGACTTTGACTACAATTACATTTTCAATACTTGGACAGTTTTTCAGGGCTTCATCGGAAATATCCTTGAGACGGATGAACTTTCCAGCCCGTCTGGAAACATTCGAAGTAATAAGCATCTTACAGTCGGAATCATTTATACGCCCCTGAATCGCATCCGCGCTGAAACCGCCGAAAATGACCGAGTGAATAGCACCTATGCGTGTGCAGGAAAGCATTGCAATTGCCAACTCCGGTATCATCGGCATATAAATGGCAACACGGTCACCTTTGGTAATACCTTTTGATTTCAGAACATTAGCGAATTTGCATACTTCTTTATGAAGTTTTTCATAGGTAAACTCCTTTGCATCTTCATCAGCTTCTCCCTGCCAGATGATAGCGGTTTTTTTCGCATACGGCGTGTTTAAATGTCTGTCCAGGCAGTTGTATGAAACGTTTAATTCGCCGTCTGCAAACCATTGATGTTCAATTTTCCTGTTCTTTGTATCCCACGTGTATTCAAGACTCCTGGTCGGTTCTTTAAACCAGTCAAGGGTTTTTGCCTGCTCAAGCCAGAATCCGTCAGGATCTTTTACCGACCTCTCCCATTTCACCCTGTATTGTTCCACACTATTTATATACGCATTGGATTTAATACTTTCCGGAGGTATAAATTTCCGCGTTTCCTGCATTAACGATTGCATTGTCCCTTCTCTAACTTTATCAGCCATAAAATACCCCCTGTTGAAATTTGTTGAATATTTTAATAATTTATTTACTCATTATGTAAACAACAATAATCATCTGATTAATAATTTTTTTTAACGTTTTACTTTCTTATGAATTTTTTAATAGTACCAAGAAGGACTTCAGGTTCCGGCGGCTTGGTAAGGTAATCATCAGCCTCGGTTTCCAACCCCTGGCGCTGTGTGTATGTGGTTGTACGCAAGTTTTTAGCAACTGCCGTCAACAAAATAACCGGTATATATCTTGTCTTCTCATCAGATTTCAGTTCCGCACACGTATCATATCCGTTTAAACCCGGCATCATCACATCGAGAATAATTAAATCCGGTTTATTCCTGTGAACCTTTTTAAGACACTCTTTACCATCATAGGCGACTTCTACGTTATAGCCGCCTTTTTCAATCTGAGACTTTGTGATCGAAACGAAATCATAATCGTCATCTACTATCAGTATCCTTTCAGCCATAGGAAACCTCCCCGTACCGTTATTTTGAAGCGTTTTTGAATGTGTCAAACATGCAAGCTTAAACAAACTTATAAATATAGGATCGTCGATTATTTCCACCTCTTCGGGAACCCATATCTGCACAGATGTTAAATTCAATATCCCGCGTATTCCCGCAGCTACAAGTACGTTGGCTATATACTGGGCTTCTTCCGCTATTGTGATAATGCCGATATCGACTTTATTATTGGAAATTACCGGCTGTAACACATCAATACCCTGTATAGAAAAGCAACCCATTTTTCTTCCAACGACGTCGGAATCCGTATCAAAAATTCCGCATATCCTGAATTCCCCCCGCAGCAATTCTTTTTGTGTAGCTAATGCATAACTAATGCCTCCTGTGCCAATAATTACTATATTTATACTATCACCCAGGTTAAGTGTTTTGCGAATAACTCTCACCAGTTTCCTTGTATTATATCCCCGTTTCGGCGTTCCCGAGAATCCTTTTAAATAGCATATGTCATGACGTACGGTCACACTGGTAAGCGCAAAAGCATCCGCTAACTGGAGGGAAGAAATCCATTCCTTTTTTCTCTTGCAGAGCCTGTCAACATACGAAAGATATTTTGACATTCGACGAATAACAGGTGGAGGTATTTTCTCCGATCTTTCACCCATAGTATATCTCCGTATAGATAATTGATAATTCCTCGTTAACTACTCTTGTAGTCTCAATTAAATGCAAGTAATATGCCACTTATTTGAATCTATCCTAAACCATTTATTTTACTTAAGTTATCGAATATCATGGTAATATCATCGCAGTAAAAAGGTTACTTTTTAGTAACACAAACCATTAATAAATAGTTGATTTTTATATAATTACCCGAGTAGCAAGAACTTAAACATGCGTTACGGACGGGTAACATGTGTTACGATCGATAAACAAATAGATAATAAAAGTATTTTTAGGGAACTTCATTTTCAGAACTCCTTACCTCTTATTCTTCCACTCTAAAAAGTCTATTAAAAGTAACGTCAGTTACAGCATTGTAACACAAGCTTAACTTCTTATATTCAGGATTGTTATAGTCGGGAAACTATCTTCTTAAGCGTTTTATGTTACTGAAAAGTAACGCCGTTGTTGCCAGTGTACCATGTTTAACTAGCAGCATAACTCTTATAAATTAAACATGTTAGGTTACAGGCGCATTATATGGCACAGTACTTGCAGATTTAAGTACACATCATTAATATAACATGACAATTTTTAATCACTTATCATTAAAATTTATTTGATACTGGAGGCAAAAAGTTTATGAATATTATTGTATGCGCAAAATATGCTATTGATGTCTCTGAAATCTCAGTAGATCCTGCCACTAAGAAGCCGAACCTGCAAGGTGTACCAAATAAAATATCCGATATCGACATGAATGCCATGGAGGAGGCTATTAGGATCAGGGAGAAGTTTAACGGAAAGATAACGGTACTTACGGTTGGTCCCGAGGATGCAAAGGAGAAGATCAAAAGTCTGCTTGCTCTGGGTGCGGATGAGGCAATAATAATCTCACAACCGGAAAAGGAGGATTATTATCTAATCTCCAGTCTTCTTTCAGAAGCTATTAAGAAGATTGCAGATTATGACATCATTCTTTGTGGTGAGGCGTCAATTGACCAGTTCTCCGGGCAGGTAGGTCCGAGAATAGCCGGATTATTAAATATCCCTCAGATCACCTATGCCCAAAGTATAACTGCTGAGAAGGGGAAGGTGGTTGTGGATCGGAATCTGGGAGATAAGGTTGTAACAGTCGAATCGAATTTCCCCGTGCTTATTTCCGTGACAAAGGAGATCAATAAACCGAGATTGCCAAATCTGATGCAAATCATGGCGTCAACCAAGAAACCCATACACGACTGGTCAACAGAAACTCTCGGTATTGACAATGTTGCTCCAAAAGTAGAGACACTGGATATCAAAGGGGTCACAATGGAGCGCAAGAACATGGTACTTGAAGGGGATATCGAAAAAACGGTTAAAGAATTAGCAGAGAATCTTGCAAAAGAGGGAATATTTTAGGGAGGAATTAATTATGGTTTTAATCTATTCAGATAACGAAAAATTGGCTATAGAACTTATCAGTAAGGGAAGCGAACTTGCCCATGAGTTGAAGTGTCAGGTGATTCTGGCAATTATAGGTAATCCGGACGAGTCATCCGCACAGAAATTCATTCATTATGGAGCAGATAAAATAATACTCGCTGAAACGGATATTGAAAATTTCAAGGTAGAGGAATATGCGGATATACTGGGGAAAATCATTAAGGAATACGGATGTGAAACCATTCTCATCGGATCAGATAAAAACGGAAAGGAGCTTGCCCCCAGATTGGCATCCGGGCTTGATTCAGGCTGTGTTACCGACTGTACCGACATCTACCTTAAGGATGACAAACTGACTGTTGAGCGGGTGGTTCTCAGTGGTAATGCCATATCTGTACAGCAATTCATGTCCAGTCCCCGGATAGTGACAGTTCCTCCCAAAACATTCGATCCACCCACTAAGGATGAAAGCAGAACAGGAGAGGTAATAAAAAAGAGTTACGAAACCGGCTCCTATGCATCAAAAATCACAAAGATTCAAGAGATGAAATCTGAGAGTATAAATGTTGAAGACGCAAATGTTATAGTTTCCTGCGGCAGGGGTTTCAAAAAAAGCGAGGACATAAAATTACTTGAAGAACTGGCAGAAGTACTTAGGGCTACGGTAGGCTGTTCCCGCCCGATAGCCGCAGATTTGAAATGGCTTTCGGAGGATCACTGGATAGGGCTTTCGGGCCATAAGGTAAAGCCTAAGATTTACATTGCATGCGGGATATCCGGTCAGATTCAGCATATTGCAGGAATGCGCGACTCAAGCATTATTATAGCTATAAATAAAGATTCCGAAGCGCCGATCTTCAAATCCGCAGACTATGGCATCGTGGGTGACCTGTATACTGTGGTTCCAGCGTTGACCAAAGCGATAAAAGAAGAGATGGGTAGCTAACACACGTTGGTGTCAATTTAGCACCCGTTTCTGTTGACTAAAGTAGATTGAAATGGATTATAGGCCCCTGCAAAGAACAAGGCCGCACATCGTGTGCGGCAGGAATTTGGATAAAAGGAAGACATGAAAACTCAAAAAAACAACATTGCAGAAAATATAAAAAAACTACATTCCAAAGTTACCATTACTCTAATTATTTTTTCATTTGCGTGTACTTCTATTGCACAGCCAAAAAATACTGAATCACAATCACAAGGAAACCTCTATCAAGAAATATGCACTGTAATTGCCCGCAATGTTGACGGTGAATCTATCAGAAATATTGATTTCAACAGCGTTGTTTTAAAACATGCTCCCGATGCCGCGCGAGGAATCAAATGGCTTGAAAAAAAAGGTGATTACTCTGTTTTTTCTGCCCGGATCGAACTACTGCTCAAAGATCTTAAATTGACGAGAGCGCGGTATTACACTAAGGATGATAAAGAATATGGGCCGCTTTGTACAATGCTGAAGTATCTGCCGGTTTCCAAAGAAATTCATAAGAGACTCAATGA
>CBDVBE010000098.1:0-16909 GCA_965372145.1 uncultured bacterium
AACTTAATCGTGTAAATTGGCTTTATTTAAATTTTAAATGCGGAAGAGGGGTTAAATGTACCACCGGGAAATGCATTGTCTAGTGTTTTGTAAAGTGTTAATGGAACAGGACCTACCGACAGTGTCCTGAAAAAAGTCCCCTTTGATCGAATCGTAACTTTCCAATTTTGCTTATGCACATCAATTCCTACATTAAAAACTTGACCGGTAAAATCCAATTTTTTAGTTTTAGTACTCATCGGTATCCTTTCGTTTGAAATTTGAAAATTTGACCTTCAAATTAAAATGACTTAAGGATACCGGTCTTTGTTTAGTTATACACTATTTTTAAACATAATATCTCGATCTATTTTTTAAAGTTAAAAAGAAAAAACCGAGGACGAGAACGAAGGACGAGACGAGGGATTTTAACTTGCGAAAAAGTATAATTTCATCAATCACTTCTCCATTGCAGTAAACATCTCATCCACATTGTCGGGGGCTTTTGTACACAGGCTGACCAGATACGTTGCCAGCGCACCGAGAAGAAACGCCGGGACAAGTTCATACATCATCGCTTTGAGAGATGGGGTATAACGCCAGATAATAGTTATCAGAGTACCAACTGCTACACCGGCAAATATTCCGGCACGGGTTGTTTTCTTTGAATATAACGCTAAAATGGAAGTCGGGCCTATGGAAGCACCGAGGCCTGCCCAGGCAAACAGGACAAGCCAGAATACCAGTTGTTTTGCCGCCATTCCCAGTGCCAGTGCACACACCACGAGAATAAGCACAACAATCCTGCTGTAAAGAACCAACTTCTTCTGACTTATCGATTCACCCTTTTTAATCACTTTTTCATAGATATCCCTTACAACTCCGGAAGCTGCCACAAGCAGCTGCGAGTCGGCAGTTGACATAATAGCGGCAAATATTGAAGCTATTACAACACCGAATAGAATAGGATGCAGATGCAGTTGGGCCAGGACAGGATAAATTTTCTCAGCATCACCATCAGGCAGCATCTGTATATCAGGGAAATACGCTCTGCCTGCAAGGCCGATAAATAAAGCGCCCCATGCCATAACCACATTCCAGATGGTGCCCACAACTGCGGAATACCGCAGCTGTTCAGGATCATCAATCGACATGTACCGGGCAATTATATGCGGATTACCCGGAGAGCCGAGACCTATACCGAGAAGCCCGATTCCCGCTCCTATAGATAAGCTGAATGGGTCTATCATAGTTGCATCAATTGTTTTTAATTCAGTTATTATTACTCCCAGTCCACCCCGGTCGACTATAAGGACAACCGGCAGTAGTACTAAAGCAAATATCATGAGAAAAGCCTGGAACATGTCTGTAAGGCTTACTGCTAAGAATCCTCCCATTATTGTGTACAATAAAACAATAGCAGCGGTAATAAATACTCCGGTAGTATAATTCATCTGAAAACTTGCCGCGAATGCTTTACCGCCGCCAACAAACTGTGCGGAAACATAACTGACCATGAAAATAATAATAACAAAACTGGTGAAAATTCTTAACAGGCCGTTTTTGTCATTAAAACGGGCGGCAAAAAAATCAGGGACAGTAATACAGTCATAGGTTTCACTGAATTTTCGCAGTTTTTTGGCATAAAATAGGAAAAGAAACATTTCGATGATAATATATCCTGCGACCGCCCAGACTGCATTTGCCCCTTTTTTATAAGCCATTCCTGTCACACCAAGGAGCAGCCAGGCACTTCTTCCTGAAACTACTGCTGACAATGCAACGACAAAGCGATTCATCTTTCTCCCGCCGATAAAAAATTCACTAACTCCTGCGGATGAAAAGCGTGTCGCATAGATTCCAATGCCAACTACGAGTACTAAGTAGCCAAAGAACGCATAGACTGCGGACGGATTAGCTGTTAGTTGCGATTGAACTGTAGGTTCCATTATTTTGTGTTCTCCTTGTTAAAACAGGGACTTCCTGAAATGAATACTGTATTAAAATAATTATTTGATGGTTTCAACCAACCCCTGAATGCTTTTCCTTTGTCAGATTTTCCAATCAATCTTGTTTTCCCGGCTGAAATGCTGTTTCTTCATAATGTAGTACCAACAAATTGACGCTTTTAACAACAGCCCGGATTTCCAATGGCCTTTCCGGGGCAGGGATCATTCCACCATTCAGGTTTCAAGTACTCCTGTCAATGATCTCTATTACTCACCAATCAGTATCTGAATAAAAACCACAGCATAGTAAGTAATTTTTTGCTATATTATAGGGTAAATATCTACATTATTGTATAAATTGCACTAACTCAAAATACTACATTGAGATGGTTTTTCTGGAGAGATCGGGGGGTCGAGAGTAGTGTAAGGTGTTTATTGATAAATACTTGAAAGGACCTCCATGAGTTTTTTCCCTTCACTGAAATGTTTATCTTTATTTCCGAGTACTCATTTTCTCAGCGTAGAATTTAAATCGAAATCCATTAAAATATTTTGGATAACTGGATTTTTATCCATTGTGTTTTCGGGATTAATGGGGATATCTGCATCATTTGCACAAGAAAATAAGTATATCGTAGAAACTATAATTCTTCCTGATGGAAAAATTATTGAAGCTACGGTTTATCCCAGTCCACCTCAACCGCCACATGGTATTGAACGAACGTAAACGTTAGACTAAGGGATGAGATTTTCATTTAAAAAATAGCGATATTATCCTTTGATTCATATTGTATTCAATTATTAATCATAGGGGGTATCGCATGGGTAGAATTAAAAATCATACGGTTTCGAGTAGAGATCGGATAAAGAAACACCTTACATCCTGGTCAAAGAGTAATCAGAGCATTACCGATTATTGCGCGACACAAAATATCCCCAAATCAACATTTTATTATTGGCGCAGGAAGAGTAATCAAAAGGCAAATTTAGCAAAAACTGCTCAAGACAGGTCGGATTGTTCTTTTATTGAAATAGCGCCCCCAGTGTCTCAAGAAAAGTTTTGTCTACACCTGCCGCCTTATACACTTGAGATACCTCACCGATTTAATCCGGTCACTCTTAGTGATATAGTTTCAGTTCTCTCATTTGAATCGGGAAAGAGCGACCGCGCATGTTAAGCTTTCCATCTTCTTTGCGTGTGTTTCTTTGCAGTCAGGCAACTGATATGCGAAAATCCTTTGATGGTTTATCCGGATGTGTGGAGCAAATTGTTGGTCAGGATCCTTTGAATGGTCATCTGTTTGTGTTTTTCAACAGACGTCATACCATGGTAAAAATGCTTATGTGGGATCGTAGTGGATTTTGTTTATATAGCAAGCGTCTTGAGCAGGGAACTTTTGCGTTTAAAAAAGATTTTGCCAATTATGAGATAGAAATTGCAGAGCTTTTTCTGATCCTTGAAGGTATTGATCTTGAAAAGAGTCGGAGACGAAAACGATATCGATTGCCTTGACAAAAAACATACAATTAACGCAATTCTTTTCTGCGAATTCACTTGATTTTATGTATATTATTATATGTGACTATACCGACTATCCAATCAAAAAAAGAACTTCCACAAGACAGTGATAAACTCCGCGATTTCAGTTGGGAACTTGTCCTTCAGTACCATAAACTCTATGATCAATACCAGTTACTTTGCAAGAATCATTTTGGAAAAAGTTCAGAGAAATCGATCATTGAAGACTCCGATCAGGTTGAACTGGATGATCTACTTGCGCAGTTGGAATCAATTAAGCATGACGATTCTCAGCAGGAAGAATTTGTAGAGGTTCCCAGTCACAAACGCCGCATAAACCATCCTGGGCGCAATGCTATTCCCGATAACATTCCTCGGGAAGAAATAATTCTTGATATTCCCGAAGAGGAAAAGGTATGTAATCTTTGTCATAATGACAGGACGATAATTGATTATAAAGAGCATTCAGTTGTAGAGCGTATCCCTGCACAATATAAAGTCATAGTCTATAAAAGACCGATATATGGTTGTTCAGGTTGTAAGGATACCCTTGCGATAGCAGAACCGTCATTACTCCCGATTTCTAAAGGTTTGGCCGGAGTTAATTTGTTAACATTTGTTATTTTGAGCAAATATTTATACCATCTCCCGTTATATCGTATTCAGCGACAAATATATCATGAAAGCCGCATTTGGTTTACACGTGCGACAATGGTTGGCTGGATACGTAAACTTTGCGAATTATTACAAAGTCTTTATGATGAATTGCTTATTGAGTATCGAAAAAGTCGAATACGACACGCGGATGAATCCCGTATTCCAGTCCAGGAAAAGAATGGAAAAATACATAATCGTTGGTTATGGGTTGGCGTAAATGCTCCATCCAGTGATAATCAGGTTGTGGTGTTTATGTACAATCGGAATCGCAGTAGTAAAGCAGCATCTGGTTTTTTAGGGGATGCTCCAGGCGGATACCTGATGGTAGATGATTTGGCATCCTATGAAGGTCCTATCAGGGATTATTCGTTAAATGCTCAATTGTGTATGGTGCATTCCCGTCGTAAGTTTGTGGAAGCCCTTAATTGTGGAATACGGGTTGATTTTGACAAATGGGTAATACGTAAAATAGGTCAACTGTATAGAATTGAGAGATACGCAAACAAAAAGGATCTTGATGCCAAAGTTCGTTATGCTCTTCGCCAGAAGTACAGCAGTGTTGTTCTTGCACAAATAAAGGAACGGTTAATGAATCCCGGATTTACCGTGCTGCCCAAAAGCCGTATCTGCAATGCCATTAACTATATGCTTGGGAATTGGGCGCGAGTAACCCGTTTTCTTGAGGATGGTGATCTGCCCATTGACAATAATCCTGTGGAACAAATTATCAGACCATTAGCTATAGGTAGAAACAACTGGAAAAAAGCCGGTTCGGAGAGTGGTGCGCAATGGACTGCTATTATCTATTCTTTGATTGCTACCTGCAAAATTAACAATGTAGACCCGCATAAATATTTTCTTGATATACTTAAACGTCTTCCTATGAGAGCAGATGGACAAAGTGTTAAAGACCTCACACCCGCAAAGTGGATAAAACAAAAAGATAAATCAAATGCTACTACAGATTACCCGAAATCTTAAACCTTGTACAAAGTAATACTTTTTTGCGATAATTGCTCATACCTTTGTCTAACGTTTACGAACGAACAACCGTTGTTCTTCCTGAACCAAATTCTTCTCGTGGCATGAATACAATTCCAGATGTCCCGGCTTTTAACTGGTCTTTTGGCTGTTCGGCAACCTCTGCTGCTATGATTGCCGGCTATTATGACAGAAACGGTTATTCTAATATGTACGCCGGCCCAACGAATGGTGGAGTTATGCCTCTTGATAACAGCGCATGGCCTGATTGGGTAGATTCAAACGGCGATATGATACATCAATGTCCGTTAAGTGCAACTCATGATGGATTAGATGGACTTACTAATAATGGGCATGTTGATGATTATTGGATTTATTATAATCAACCGGGTCCGGACCCCTGGGATGGAAATTGGACAGAACACACTTATGGTGAATGTACTGGCGATTTCATGAAAACCAATCAGTGGATTTCGCAGTCACCTAAAAATGTCGATGGAGGAACCACTTTTTATAATTACCCTTCAGGTGATCCTATTACGGCAGCAAATATGGAAGGACACGGTATCCAAAATGCTGATGGCGGTTATGGAATTAAACTTTTTTATGAGTCCAGAGGATATACGGTCTCAAATATGTTTAATCAGTATATCAAAGGATACGGAGATGATCCTGCCAAAGGTTTTACTTATGCCCAGTACTGCGCAGAAATTGATGCAGGCCGTCCAGTTATGATTCATGTAAAAGGACATACTATGGTAGGGGTTGGATATGATGATGCAACCAATCTGATGTATATCCATGATACATGGGATTATAACACACATACCATGATTTGGGGAGATGAATATGTAGGTATGTCGCATATGGGTGTGACTATTGTGGAAATAGAAGATAATAACCAGCCACCGGTCCTGAATCCCATCGGTAATAAATCTATCAATGAAAACCAGACACTCAATTTTGCTGTAACTGCCGATGATCCTGATATCGGTGATGTTTTAACCCTTTCCGCGGATAATCTGCCTGATGATGCAACATTTAATCCTTCAACCGGAGTATTCAACTGGGTAACAGATTACAGCGATGCTGCTATCTATACTGATATTACCTTCACAGTGACTGATAATGGGTCACCGGTAATGAGTGATGAAGAGACGATTCAGATAACGGTTAATAATGTTACCTTTATAGTGAATGTTTCAGCAGGTACAGGTGGTTCAGTGTCTCCTTTCGGAGATCAGACTGGTGATCCGTTAACTACGTTTTTAGTTACTGCAACTCCGAATACAGGCTATCACTTTGTTGACTGGACAGTCACCGGCGGCGTTGCTATGACAGATGGAGATGCTACAGGAGAGTTTGCAGTAACAGGTGTTGGTACTATAACAGCAAATTTTGCGATTAATACCTATACCATTACTTTTAATGCAGGCCCCAACGGTGATGTAAATGGCACTAATCAGGTTGTACAGACTATAGATCATGGTGATGATTGTACTCCGGTGACTGCCAACCCGGCAAATGGCTATCATTTTGTTAACTGGACTGAAGGTGGTCCCCCTATTAGTACTGATAATCCCCTTACCGTTCAAACCGTGACTGGGGATATGACGGTTACCGCAAATTTTGATATCAATACCTATTCGGTAACATTCAACGCCGGTGCTAATGGTACAGTGCAAGGTGCAAGTCAGATAGTTCAAACGGTTGATCATGGTTATAACAGTACTCCTATAGAGGCAAATCCGGCAGTAGGATTTCATTTTGTTGACTGGACCCGTGGCGGTGCCTTCTATAGTACTGATAATCCCCTTACCGTTCAGAACGTGACAGAGGATATTACGGTATTGGCGAACTTTGCGGTAACTACCTATACTATTACTGCTACAGCCCATGCTAACGGCTCTATTTCTCCAAGTGGTGAGGTAATTGTTAACCATGGTGATGATCAAAGTTTCGACATGCTGCCCGATCCGGGATATGAGGTTGATTATATTGAGGTTGATGGAGGTAACGTTGGGCCGCAAACTACACATACCTTTACAAATGTCACAGCTGATCATACGATTGATGCATTTTTCAAATGGATACCAACCATCACGGTTGCTTCACCCAATGGCGGTGAAGAGCTTATTGTTACTTCGATCCACACGATAACCTGGACAAGCACCGGGAGTGTTGGGGATGTACATATCGAATATTCTTCCGACAATGGAAGCAGCTGGAATAATGTTGTCGCAGGCACAGAGAATGATGGCGCTTATCAATGGTTTGTACCGAATGATATGTCTCCAAACTGCCTTGTTCGCATAAGTGAAGTCGGTGGTGGGGGCCCGGTTGACGTGAGCGATGCTGTCTTTTCTATTCAACTCAAGCAGCTGGATATACCGTTGAACAGTGGCTGGAGTATGATCTCCTTTAATGTGGACCCGGTTAGTTACAGTGTAAGTGACGTATTTGGAAGCATCTCGAGTCTTGTTATGGTGAAGAATAATGCAGGCCAGGTCTATATGCCTGATTTTCAGATTGACGAAATTGGAAATATTACAATTCAGGACGGGTATA
The DNA here is from genome assembly GCA_965372145.1 of uncultured bacterium. Lineage (GTDB taxonomy): Bacteria > Fibrobacterota > Chitinivibrionia > Chitinivibrionales > JANQEN01 > CBDVBE01. The sequence continues at coordinate 7,654 of CBDVBE010000098.1, forward strand.
AGGTGTATACAAGCGCAGAAGAAATGTATACGGTAGAGGGGTTTAAATTTTATGATTATACTACGATACCGATACCGCTTGCACAGGGGTGGAACATGATCGCCTACCTGCCTGAAGATGCTATGCTGATCACCACAGCACTGGCGGATATTGTTGGTGATATTGCAATTGTCAAGAATAATGCAGGCAAAACCTATGTGCCGGATTTCGGTATCAATGATATCATTACCATGAATCCTGGTGAAGGATACAAAATCCGTATGAAAAACGCACGATCATTCAATTATCCTTCATCAAAATCAACATCGGGTACAGTGCAAACCAGCGGATCATCATCCCCAAAGCAGCCTACTTATTTCACCTTTACCGAAAATACCGGTAACAATATGACCGTTATTGTACCTGCTGCTATAAATCCGCTTATTGACGGTGTCGCTATAGAAAATAACGATGAAATAGGTGTATTCACACCTGCCGGCCTCTGTGTGGGCGGTGTGGTGTGGGATGGTGCTAATATTGCTATCACTGTATGGGGTGATGATAATCAGACAACCGTCGTTGATGGTATCAAAGCCGGTGATACACTGCAGTTCAGACTCTGGGATGCTTCTGCTGATAAGGAATATGTGGCGGCGGTAACCTATACCTCCGGCAGCCCGGACTACTCGGTTGATGGCATATCAGTCCTGGCAAGCCTGGCGAGTACCGAACCTATTACCGTTACCGTAACCGCTCCAAATGGTGGAGAAACCCTTAGAATCGGTGAGACATTTACTATTACCTGGACCAGTACCGGCATTATCGGTGATGTGCTGATTGAATATACGTATGATAATGGATCTAACTGGTCTACGATTGCTGATAGCGTGGATAATACCGGTTCGTACGTTTGGACCGTACCGGCAACATTATCTACAACGTGTAAAGTACGAATCAGCGAAGCCTCTGATAGCGAACCGGTTGATGAAAGCGATGCGGTCTTTACTATTGACAACGCAACACCAATCGAAAATGGTGATGGCACAGATATACCATCGGAACAGTTTGTTGTCGTACCGAATCCGGTTGATCTCGGAAATAATGAGCGTGCTGTTTCTTTTGCATTAATAACCGAAAAGAAGATTATCGCGGCAACTGTCGAAATATTCGATGCTGTCGGTAATTTACTTATAATAATAGAGTCGAATAATTTACAGGCAACGAAACAGGATAACTGCTACCTGTTGGGTGGCTGGAATCTCAATACGAAAAATCTCCCGGTTGTCGGTGGAGGCGGTTACCTTGCAGTACTGACTGTGACGGAAAGCAATGGTACGAAAGCAGCATACCGGAAGATAATCGGGATTAAAAGTAAATAAGTAACGTGAAAATGGTCGGGGCAACTCGATTTGTGTTAATATTTTAATAAAGCATTTGGAGTAATAATATATAGTCAATGTATACTAATTCCCACAGGGGGGAATAAACAACTTTCATTTCAGGAGTAATCGATGAAACATTATCAACACACTTTATTGATTAACTTTTTCTTATCAATTGTACTCTTATCATCAGTTAGCCGGGCGCAACATTTCATTTTTACCGGTAATACCGGAAACAATATGACGGTAGTTGTGCAGACATCTATAAATCCGACTATTGATGGCAGTCCAATTCAGGTGGGTGATGAAATTGGCGTGTTTACTCCGGCCGGTCTCTTAGTTGGTGCCTCAGTTTGGACCGGCAGTAATATTGCAATCACGGTCTGGGGTAATGATAAGGAGACGGATCCTGTTATTGATGGAATAAAACCGGATGAAACACTTCATTTCCGTATGTGGGATGAGTTTGACGATAAAGAATATGTAACAATTGTCTCGTATACCTCCGGAGATCCTTTTTATGCAATCGATGGAATTTCTGTTCTTGCAAGTATGAAACAGCCGCCTGTAATCGAAGTTGATCCTGTTTCGCAGGATAAATATGTCGGTGAGAATGTCTCTTTTTCTATTTCTGTTTCCGGTACACCACCATTAACGTACCAGTGGAAGAAAGATGGGAGTCCTCTTTCAGGGAAAACAAATCCAACATTGGATCTCACCTCGCTGATACTATCTGATGCGGGAGACTATACCTGTGAGGTAACGAATGCAGTTAGCAGCCATGAGAGTGCGGCTGCAACACTGACTGTTTCAATTCGCCCGGCGATTACCGTGACCTCCCCGAATGGTGGTGAAATTTGGTTACAGGGCTCGTCCCATTCTATCAGCTGGACCCATGCCGGAACCGTTACGAATGTAAGAATTGAATATACCACCGACAATGGCTCGAACTGGACCGAAATAATCGGTTCGACTCCCAATGTCGGCTCCCACCCCTGGACGGTACCGGTAGTGAACTCTACGATATGCAAGGTCAAAGTGAGTGAAACCGATGGTGTGCCGTCTGACGAGAGCGACGATGTTTTTACCATTGAACCGGTACCAGCCATTACCGTAACCTCGCCTAACGGCGGCGAAATCCTGGTTGTAGGGAATACCCATACTATTACTTGGACTCATGCGGGAACTGTGGGTGTTGTCATGATCGAATACAGCACTGATAATGGATCAAATTATTCAAATGTTGTACCGAGTACTGCCAATAACGGTTCATACTCCTGGACCGTTCCTGAAGCTGTATCAATCGAGTGCCTGGTTCGTATCAGTGAAGTTTCTAATGGCAGCGTTGTTGATGTGAGTGATGCGAATTTCACTATAGCGTATCAACTGCAGACTATTGATTTACTGGCCGGTTGGCATATGATTTCCTTTAATGTTAATCCTCTTGATGATAATGTATCAGCCATATTTAGCGACATTGCGAGTCTTGTCCTTGTCAAGAATAATGCCGGCCAAACCTATATGCCGCCATATTCGATCGATGATATCGGAACTATTACTATCACCGAAGGGTATAAGGTTTATCTTGGTGCAGACGATGTCCTGACCGTGACAGGAATCCCCGTTGATATCGGAGCAACTGCAGTACCGTTAGCGCAGGGCTGGAATATGATTGCGTACCTCCCGCAGAATACCATGCTTATTGTGGACGCGTTTAAGGATATTACCAGTGATATTACTATAGTAAAGAATAATGATGGGCAAACCTATGTCCCGGACTGGGGTATCAATACTATTATTAATATGAATCCGGGAGAGGGGTATAAGATACATATGAAGACTGCTACCTCATTCAACTATCCCGCACCGCCCAGGACACCTTTAACCGAAGTGAAAATGAATACAACAGAGGAACTACAACCGTCACATTTCATGTTTACCGACAAAACCGGAAATAATATGACTGTTATTGTGACAACAGCCATTAATCCGCTCGTCGGGAATATAGCGATTGAAAATAGTGATGAAATCGGAGTGTTTACTGCTTCCGGTCTTTGTGTTGGAGGTGCGGTCTGGAGCGGGAATAATATTGCGGTAACTGTGTGGGGTGATGATGACCAGACAAGTCCGGTTGATGGTATTTCCGCGGGTGAGATGCTGCAATTCAGGTTGTGGGACGCTTCTGCGAACCAGGAATATACAGCAGCAGTTGTCTATACATCAGGCGGTCCGGAATATTCAGTCGATGGTATTGCTGTACCGGCAAAATTGGAAAGCGCTGATCAGGTTGCTATCAATCAGACCGATCCTTTATCGTTAAAGAAAACTATACAATTCTTTGTTACCCCATCGTTTGTATCCCATACAAGTGGTGAACCTGCACTCTTAATGGCAACTTCAAAAAAGGTGCTTACCAATATCCGGTTTTCTGTGTATGATCCCCTGGGAAATGTTATAACTACGGGGACTATGGACATGGCGCGGCCGGATTCACGCGGCACCATGCTTCTGGGGAACTGGAATGGGAGAACTAGTGATGGTAGAAAAGTGGCGACCGGTACCTATCTTGTCGTAGTAACCGTCATCGATGGCCAGGGAACACGAAAACGTTTTAAATCGTTTATTGGTGTTAGGCAATAAATATGAGTTAACCGGAAAGGGCACGAGTGTGACCTTTCCGGTTCTCTCCATAGTTTAACATTTTGTAGATAAAATTATTTAAATTACGTGGCATTTTACAAATAGACCGCTATAATATCAGTGATACCTCGAGACAGGGTTCCCCAGGATTATATATATAAGGAGCCCATAAAAGTCAGCTATTGTAGACATCTTACGTGCATCCATTCGTGTGGAACAGAACAGTATGAAACCATCCAAGGGTAAAACTCCCACAATTGGTCTGCTTTCATCAAGCCTGTATGATTCATATAAGAATGCTATCTGGGGCGGGATCCTTGACCAGGCTTCGTTGCAGGGTGCCCGAATGCTCTGCTTTGCCGGAGGCGGGCTTAATTACCCGGATGTAACACATATTTTCCTTAACCTTGCTTTGAATGCCAGGGACGCTATGCCCCGGGGAGGTGAATTGACACTTGCAACCTCAAATGTTGATCTGCATGATGATTATTGCAGCAGATCCCAGTTTGATATTGATCCTGGGTCATTTATTGAAATTAGTGTTCGTGATACCGGAATTGGTATGAGTAAAGAAACGCGGGAACGTATTTTTGAACCGTTTTTTACTACCAAAGAAGTCGGAAAAGGTACCGGTCTTGGACTTGCCGCAGTATATGGTATCGTGAGTGACCATCAGGGAGCGATTAACGTATTCAGCGAGGTCGGTAAAGGAACTGTTTTTAAAGTATATCTGCCCGTTGATAAATCCGCTGCGGTGGCAGATAAAAATGTTGAAGATGAATTTCAGCCGGGTTCAGGTTGTATTCTGATTGTCGATGACGAGGATATCATTCGTGAAACAACTAAGGAACTGCTTGTTGATCTTGGTTATGATGTGTTTCTTGCCGCGAATGGTGAAGAAGGTATGGAAATGTTTAAAGAACATTATAAGACTATTGACCTTGTGATTCTTGATATGATTATGCCTAAAATGAGTGGGTATGATACGTTTAAGAATATGAAGGAGATAGATCCTGATGTCAAGATTCTGTTATCATCCGGATTCAGTCGTGATGCGGATATGAAGGAACTGCAGCAGGAAGGGGCACTTGGATTTATTCAAAAGCCCTATACCTATGCCGAACTCAGCCGGATCCTGGCAAAGGTTTTGAAACCCTCGGAATATAGTAAATAAGAAGCACCTCTTACCTATTCCAGCTTCTCCCCCCTGATTGTCACAGTTGTTCTTGTTATCGATTTGGCTGCTTTTTCATAGAGCACATAAATTTTTAGCCAACGGGTAACTATTTCACTATGGGTGGGTAATGTATCAACAGTCGCTTCGTATACGAGTTTATACTGATCGTTATATTCCCGAACCGGTTTGAAAGAGATATCAGGCAGGGGAGGTATCGAATCGTATTCCTTCATCTGCTCCTGTGCCCATTGGGATAACGCCTGTACCATAACAGGGGTGAGCAGTTTTTCAACTTCGGGTACTACTTTCTTCCAGGCAACAAGCATATCGTTTGAAATTTCTTTCGATACGTCAGTAGTGCAAAGGTCCCAGGAGTCGACTTCCGGGATAAAATCCATTTCTTTGACAAAACAGATACCGATAGGGCTTTGGCAAAGTGCTTTGCATTGTTTTTTGCATTCATGTTCGTTCTTATTCTTGGGAGATTTTGCACATACAAGCATAAGAAAAGAGAGCAGGATAAGGGGGAATAGCCATATTTTTCTCATAAAAAGTGCTCCTTATAGGGTAGATAAAAAACGGGTATAGATTGATAACCGTTCACAGGTACAGGGTTCCCCGTTCATCCCAATGCAAAGCTTAAAATGTAAATTGCAAATTGCAAACCCAGAACCTCTGAACCCTGAACCCAGAACCCCGTATCAATTATACCGTTGCTTTATGCAGTTTTCTTTTTAATCTATGTATCTTGCTGCGGACAATTTGAAGCTGCTTATGATCATGAGCTTCAATATACTGGTCACGGTTCTGTTTTAATGCTTTGATTTTATCCTTTATTGATTTCTTATCGAGGCCTTCAACATGATGGTGCTGATGCATATCAATATGAAGCGCGGTGCAGATTGCTTCAAGAAGATGCTCTTTGTTTAATTGTGTATATCCTTTTACTGCTTCATGTTCAATTTCTGAAGCAATTTCCCGCAGTTGTGCAACTGTTTTATTTTTAAGCTCTTCAAATGAATGTGACATACAGTTAATCCTCCTTATAAAAGGGACGGTGGTAATTAATTAATTTATTACCGTATCATTTTTTCAATTTTCTCACCCTCTGCAACCATGGCAGATACAGCGGGAGAACTGATATTGAAATACCGTGCTATTTGAATAACCGGAATATCATAAAGACGATTAAGAGTATACGCACACACTTTTCTGCTTTCAGATATAAGATTGTTCTTACCCCTTTTCAATATTTCTCCGTCTGATAAACCATACTGTCTGGATATTTTTGCTGCAATCTCTTCAATACTTATGCCTTCCTTCGCATATCGAGCAAGACGCGTTCGTTTCGCATTATCAGCAGTCATGGCCTTTGAGACGAATTCCTGGTTGCCTATTACCCAGCTACCTGTATTGTGAATATTTTCAGATTGAAAATTGGTTTTGCGGATTGTACTGTAGATTTCAGGCTCTTTATCTATTCCGCTTTTTAGAAATTTGCAGTACATTTCTATTGCTTTTGCTCGTTTCCTGTCGAATCTTTTCAGAACATCCCTCGTGTTCTGTGTCTGCCATGACTGTAAACCAACTAATACCGGATGTCCAGTCCATGGGTATGTGTCCAGTTGCTCAATGGTAGTGCAAATTCCTGCTCTGACAGGGTTTAAATGAATGTATCTGACCATTTCTTCAATATAATGCTGATCCTGAGTAACGATAGATTTGTAACGGTCCTGGAACAGATAACCCCTTGTTTCACTTTTTTTCCGAAAGTATTGTGCATATCGGCTGTTGAGAACCCGCATGAATGCTCCCAAAGGGTACTCGTTTATGCGAATGAGAAGATGAAAATGATTTTTCATAAGACACCACGCATAAAGAAGGTACCCGGTTTTCCCAAGCATATTTTCAAGATTATCAAGAAAGAAATGACGGTCTTGATCGTCAAGGAAGATTTGTTTTCCTTCGATTCCGCGAGACATGATATGGTGAATTGCACCGGTAACTGTTATTCTTGCTTTGCGTGGCATGATGATAATATATATTAAAACCTAATCAATTACCACCGTCCCTTTTATATTTATATCCGAAAAGTAAAAAAAACGTTTTATCTCAAATACGAAGCCCCGTTAATATCTATCACGCCCCCGGTAAGGAAATCAGTTCCTTCACCTGCTAAAAACGCGATAGTCCGGGCGATTTCTTCGGGTTGTGCAAGCCTGTTTAACGGGCTTTGGCCGCGAATCGCATCACCTTCATCAGCAAGCCTGTCAAGCGTCATTTCCGTTTCAACAAATGATGGTGCGACAGCATATACGAGGATATTATAGGGTGCACATGCCTTTGCGAGTGACTGGCTGAACGAACTCAGTCCTCCTTTACTTGCGCCATAGGCAGGGGCATTGGGTTCCCCACGGTAGGCACCGCGGGAAGAGACGTTGATAATTTTGCCTCCGCCCTGTTCAATCATGTGTTTAACCACACAGAAGGCAGTGTTGGCCGCACCCATAAGGTTTGTGCGGATTGTCGTATCCCATACCTGCTGCCACTCTTCATAGGAACATGTCGCAATCGACCCTTCAATAAAAACTCCCGCATTGTTGACCAATACATGAATGCTGCCGACTTTGTTAATAACAGATTCCACCATAGTATGAACAGCCGTAGGATCACGAATATCCGCCTGTATACATACATGGTTTTCACCCGGAAGTTCCGCCAGTGTCTTTTCAGCCGCTTCTTTATTGCGGTTATAATGAATAATTACTCTTGCTTGTAAACTGGCAAAATGGAGAGCAATTGCCCGTCCGATACCCCGGGAACTGCCGGTAATGAGAACGGTTTTTCCTGAGAAATCACTATGCATGATATCCTTCGTCAGTATAATTCGAGAAAGTATAGGGTATAAATATACTTAAAAAAGGCATAGGGGAGTGGTGGAAGTAATGAGGACCCTTTTATTGCCGTAAATAGTCTTCTTTGTTGACTCTGTATCTATAAACACATTAATTTATGTGTGGTACTATTTCATAATCTTATCCAAAAGTAGGAGGCTCTACCATGATATCCCATAAAAAAATACTGGGAGGAGTGGCCTGTATTATTGCAGTGTGTGTACTTTTTCACGGTTGTGGTGTAAGCAAGAAGAAATTGGATGATGCAGACAATCGCATCAAAGCACTTGAGGCTAAAGGTGTACCTGATAATCTTTTATCAGAGGCGAAGGTAAACCTTTATCAGGCACGAACAGCAATGAAATCCTCTAGTACTGCTTATGCGAAAAAGTATGCAGATTCGCTCTTCTTTTATCTTGAAAAGGCTGAGACTCAAAGCCAGGCCACCATGGAACAATATCGGCCCTATATTGATTCATTGCGAAAAACATTTGACGGGAGAAAGAAGGCGCTGGGCGGTCTGCAGCTTCAGTATGCAGACAGTATTATAGCTTTTGTGGATTCGTTTACTACTATGGGATGGCTCATTCAGGCGAGAGATAAAGCTATTTATCTTGACACCTCTTTCGCGCGGCTGGTTGAGGATGAGAAGAAATCCAATAAAATCCGTCCGAGATTGATCGGTACCTGGTCAGGCCAACGAGTACCACCGGGTGGCTATAAGGCCCTGGAAAAGAGAAGGTTTACCTTTAAAAGGGATGGCACCTTCAATTCATCTGAAGAAATGAACGGCCAGACACAACAAACATTAAAGGAATACTGGAAATTTATGAACTGGGGCACCTGGAAACTGCGGGGCGATACGGTCCTGATGTTTGTCACGCGTGAAAAATGCCCGAAACAACATTTTCTGAATTACATGAAAAAAGACGGTAAGATGAAGTGGGTTAAAAATCAGGCACCTACTTTCGATTCAACAATAGTCGGCCATGGCAAGGACCGGTTTATGACCTATGAATATCTTGTCGACAATTTTAAAAAGAGATAATGTGTTGATTTTTCGTAACTATTCAGGTGTATTGCAGATATAAAGTTTGTAACCGTTCACGGGTTCTGGGTTCTGGGTTCTGGGTTCTGGGTTGAAATCCAAAATTGTATGATTGCGGATTGTGGAATGCGGATTG
>CBDVBE010000099.1:0-16906 GCA_965372145.1 uncultured bacterium
TTATAGAAAAAAGCGATTTTAACCATTGAACGGGGAACCCTGAACCAGTGAACGGTTACTATTAATAATAAGGGAGTGAGAGAGGGGAGGTCCCTGTGAGTTCAGTGGTAAAAAGTGTCTGTTGTTTGTGTATAGTAATATTCTCAGTCTCTGCAAAAACCTACATCGGTAATCCCAGCGATTATCTCCAGAAGCGCGACAGTTTACAGGCCGGCGATTCTCTTGTGCTTGAATCCGGGGATTATACTTCAGGATTTGGCCTGACCGGTATCAGGGATAACCGGTTTTGAGACCGACAACAAGGTCGGTACTGTTGCAGATGCTGCTTCGGTGTTTGTCTCCCCCACGGACAGTGTCGGTACCATGAATTTCTATCCGGTTGCGGGTGCCCTTCAGGGAAATATTGATCTGTCAGGTTTCAGCAGTAAGGATGCGGCCTGGAATCTTGATTTCAACAACAAGCCGCAATCAGGGGCCTTTTATGGCGCTTACAGCGGTGAAGGAACCAATCCGGGATGGAAACTTGCGCTGGATATTAAAGAAATAGGAACAGTTGGAATAAAAGATTTCAAAAAGCTTCCAAAGAATAAAAAATCAATTTCTCTGAATACAACAAAAGGCTATATAGAGTTCTCTACATCCTATACAACGAGTGTATCTCTTGATATTTACTCAATTACCGGAAGACACATTGTACCGTTATTACGTAATAATCTCGTCAAGGGAAAATATACCATACCCATTCCCTCTGGTTTACTCTCCGGGGGAATGTATCTGGTGAGACTGAGGGCAGAAAAGGAAGTAATCAGCAGACGAATGGTATTAGTCGATTAGCAGTTATCAATCACCTGTGCTGTTTAAAGGTAATTGGGCGCCATTGACCGATGGTAACGAAACTATCGGCGCTGTTTTGAGAACCAGAACAAATGTTAAACCGCTTTATATTTCACCTGGACACAGAATAAGCTTGAAAACATCTTTAGAGGTTGTATTGGATTGCTGCACTAAGTATCGATTGCCGGAGACCACGCGGTGGGCGCACAGATTGGCTTCGGATAAATGTGTATTAAGCGCGGCTGTCAATAAGATGACGAACCGCTAGTAGCGGATGTTTAAACAGCATCCTCGGCCCGGCATACCGCATGACCTGACTGATTTTTTCCCGCATATCAGGCTTATAACAATGCGTAGTGCATTTTTTACACGTTGGTTTGCTGTTGCCGTAGGGGCATTTATTCAGTCTTGCCAGGGCATATTCATGTAAAGACTCACATTCTTCACACAATCGGTCTTGCCGGTTATGAAGCTTCTTGCAGTACAGCAGAATCATGCATAAGAGTGTTTTCTGTTCGCGAGAAAGCCTGTTTGATTTCATGGAATTAACATTCGGCTGGTTATGTTCTGCTCTGAATCCCATCAATATGCCCGACTGCACCCGGTTTGATATTAGCCGCGTTCGCTTCATCAGTATCAAGATGCATGGCGAGTTTATAATTCGGATGTATCCTGACCAGAACGTCGCCGAACGTTAATTCACGGTCACCTTCAACCTGCACGCGGACTTTATATTTATCGCGCACACCAAAAAGGAGCGCATCTTCCGGTGACATGTGAATATGCCTGAGTGCACAGATAACACCTTTTTCTGTGGTTACGGTTCCGTGCGAGCCCTCAATAGTAACGCCGGGAGTATTCTCAATATCTCCGGATTCGCGTATCGGTGGGTGGATACCAAGTCTGAATTGCTCGGTCATTGATATTTCAACCTGTGTCTGGGGACGAGTGGGACCGAGTACTCTCACTCGTTCAACGCGGCCTTTTGGCCCGACAAGATTTACGGTCTCTTTGCACGCGTGCTGCTCCGGCTGCGAAAGATCTGACAGTGGCGTTAATTCATGCCCGGGACCGAAAAGGGCTTCAACATGTTCCAAAGAGAGATGAATGTGGTGTGCTGATACCTCAATAGGGACGGGTACATCTTCCTGCGTTTGCATTATCTGGGAGATCTGATTTCTGCTCAGGGTGCGAAGGGTTTCACGGGCGATCATCAATTCCTCATTGGTAGGTACAACCAGGATACGCACCCGGGAACCATCAACCGAGATATCACATACTTCTTTAAAGCCGTCGGCGAGGCTGTTTTTCTTCTCGTCAAGCTCGATACCCATATAATCGAGCCGCTGGCTGGCAAGACTCCGTACACCGGCGCTGCCCTGGCCGATACCTCCGGTAAAGATGACCACATCCAGCCCCTGCATGGCTGCGACATACGCCCCGATATATTTGCGAATATTATAACAGAAGGTTTTAAAGGCAATCAGTGCGCGGTGATTGCCCTGCATAGCTGCTTTTTCAATATCACGCATGTCATTTGACAGGCCGGATAATCCCAGAAGACCGCTTTTTTTGTTCAACAGGGTATTCAAGTCATCGGCGTTCATTTTCTCTTTCTGCATCAGATGAATGAGGACAGCGGGATCAACACTGCCGCTTCGGGTACCCATTATCAATCCTTCAGCAGGGGTAAAGCCCATGGAGGTGTCGATTGACCTGCCGTGGTCAATAGCACACACCGAAGCTCCATTACCAAGGTGGCAGCTAATGATTTCGAGTTCATTATAGGAGCATTTTAAAAATTCAGCAGCTTTCAGGGCGACATAAAAATGTGACATACCGTGAAATCCATACCGGCGGATCTTTTTTTCTTCATAAAACTCATACGGCAGGCCATAGAGAAAAGCATAGGATGGCAGTGTGTGATGAAAAGAGGTGTCAAAAACGGCAACATGTACAGCACCCGGAAATACTCTCTGTGCCTCTTTAATACCGGTTGCGTTGATCGGATTATGCAGTGGGGCAAGGTCGGACAGATCTTCAATTTCTTGCAGAACCTCATCGGAAATAATCGTCGAACTGGTAAACTTGTCGCCGCCATGCACGACCCGATGTCCCACGATTGTTATCTCTTTTGGAGAAAGCAGGATCCCCGACTCCGGTGATGTCAATTGATCTACAACCGCTTCAAAAGCCTCACGGTACCCTCCTCGCGGGAGATCATGAGATTGTTCGCCCTGTGAAGACTGATACACATGGCGCATGCCGTCAGTATAGATTTTTTCTACCACGCCATGGATGTTTTCCTGTTCATCACCGGTATTGAAAAGGGTATACTTCAGTGATGAAGAGCCGCAGTTGATTACCAGGATCTTTGTCGGCTTTTCTGTCTTCAGTTTAAAACCGTACGGATCATCACTGCGCTGCATTGCAGCGGCAGCAAGATTGCGTCCGCTTTCTTCATCATAGGCCCAGTTCTTTACCCTTTTTGAAAGGGATTTTGATAACAGCTTAACTGCGGATGGATTAGTAACCAGGACAGTAGAAAAGAGAATCAAAGGAATAAGCAAAGCTTGACATCGGGTAACCCCTATAACGTCGGCTATGGTTTTATCACCGGTCATCAAAGAGATTTCACCGAAGTAGTCCCCCTGTTTAAAGGTGCCGATGCGGTGCTTTTCACCGGTGTCGTCGGTCACAGCCGCTTCTGCCTCACCCTCTATCAATACAACCAGATCCCGTCCCTCTTCACCGAATTCGATAACAGCTTCATTTTGTTCAAAGGTTATCAGGTGAGACCCGTCTACCAATTCCTGAAGTTTGTCGTCTGAGAAGTCTTTGAAGAGAGGTACTTTTTCCTTGAGAAAACTAATTATTTCTTGGGTGTTCATAATAAAGCCTTTTAAAGAATATTTTTTATGAAGGGGAAAATCCCTCCGGGAAGTGGTAACTATTTACAAAAGAGTATACGATTATACCTTTCGAACTGCAACGATAAAAAATATAATACAATGTCACTATTTTTATGACATCCTACTCCTAATCCTACTCCTAATCTTACTCCTAATCTTAATCATAATCGTAATCTTAAACATAATCGTAATCGAAAAAATATAGAATTAAATTAAAAGCGATTAAGAGTAGGAGTAGGATTACGATTACGAAAAGAATTGGTACTTCAACCAAATTGCTTGGTAAATTGTTCCGGAATATAAAAAAACTATTGACAATCTTCTCGTTTTGTGGTACATTATTCAAACGAACGTTTGATTAATATGTTTGAAAAAATGGCGGTGAAAAAATGAAAAAGATATTGATTTTACTCATGTTATGCTGTTTTTGTGTGGTGATGGCCCAGGGGCTTTTTGAAGAAGCTGTTGAATCAGAAAGCGAAGAATCTGGCAAAGAGAAGTTGTTTTCACTGAATGGATATGTTCGCGGGGTCTATTATGGCGGCAAGATACCTGAAGAGATGGCTGCCGAAACAAAGTATGTGTATGGTGATGCCGCTTTGAAAATTGATATCAACAAGACCGATCTGGGAAAGGCCTTTGCTGAACTTCGGTATACCGGCGGTTATGACGGTGATGAAAGTTTTTCAACGTTTGAAATCAGGGAGGCTTATGTCGGAGTGTTTCCCGGGCCGTTAGATTTTTATATCGGTAAGCAGATCATTGCCTGGGGGCGGGCTGATGCGCATAACCCGACCAATGTTATCACGCCGCAGAAATATATAAGCAGATCGCCCTTTGAGGATGATCGCCGCGATGCCAATTTTCTGATCCGCTCGCAGCTGAATGTGGAGCCGATATGGGTTGAGGCATTGTGGATCCCGGTGTATGCGGCAAATGAGCTGCCTATTGATCAGGAGATGATTACTACTCTCCTGATGGAGCAATTGTCAGGTTTGCCTGTTGGCGTGAACCTGCATGAACTGACAGAAAAATATCCGGACGCTTCCTTTAAAGAATCCGGATTTGCCGTTAGATGTAATCTTGGGTTCCCGGCTGTAGACGGATCTGTTTCATACTTCAACGGGTACAATCCGATGCCCGGTATTGATATTTTGGTTGGAGGAACTGGTACGGTGATGGATATAATGCCCAGCCTGAAAGCCTATCGGATGCATATGGCCGGAGGTGATTTTGCGACAACACTGGGCTCATTCATCGGCCTTCGCGGTGAGGTGGCATACCGGAATTATTTCAAGTGTTATAAGAAAAACGCCTATATCCCTTACCCCGACCTGCAATATGTAGTAGGTATTGATAAAATGATTAAAGACTTCAGTTTTATTCTGCAATATGCCGGTATGTTTGTGTTTGACTTTAAAGAGCTCGAAAAACCTTTAAGTCCACTCTATATGCTTGACTATGAACTGGAACGTAAAAACAGGTTAATCAACCGCCAGACGAATCGGGTAAGCCATTCCATTGTATTTCGTCCCGGATTGTCCCTGCTCCATGAGACTCTCACCCTTGAAATTGTAGGCATGTGGAGTATCTCTACTGAGGAATTAATGCTTCGCCCAAAAATATCCTATCAGGTGACTGATGCGGTTACCGCAACACTTGGTGGGGAGCTTTACCTCGGCGCCGATGAGACCATGTTCGATCTTCTTGAGGAAGAGGTCAGTGCCGGGTTTGTTGAATTTAAGGTCTCTTTTTAGCTCATTAGCACAGTCATTCCCGCCCGCAGTCCGGGACGGGAGGAAGCCGGGTTGCAGGTTTTAACAATGACAAAACGAAAAAAAGATCCGAAGCTGAAAATTTACAAAACAGCGGTAACGTTATTCGCCCGTTATGGCTATGCTGCGGTTGGTGTGCGGGATATCGCGAAAAAGGCGGACGTCAATATCTCAATGATCTCCTATTATTTCGGTGGAAAAATAGGTGTTCTCCGGGAAATAATTGAACACTTTTTTGATGGATATATCGGCCGGATTGCTTCCATTAAAATAGAGTCCCACACTACCGAGGATACTATTAGGGCGATTATTGACAATGTTGTTACGTATATCAGGGTAAATACGAAAGAGGCAATTATAGTTTTCGGTGAACTGCCGCATGATGTTCCGGAAATAACCGAGATGAAGAGGGAGAGGATACGCCAGCTGGTTGATATCATGAAAGCGCTTCCGGAGCGGATGGGTGTTGCTCCGGGTGATAATGAATTAAAATCGATCATTGGTCCGACCCTGATCAGCATTGCTTTTTCAAATTTTCTTTTTGGACCGCTTGTCGGGAAGGTGTTTGATGTTACCTTTGATGACAAATTTTATACACGGTATGTTGAGACAATAACAACCATCTTTTTACACGGTGTTACCGGTCTTGCGAACCAGGGCAAAGGGAGTAAATAGACACATGAAACAGGGAAACATAAGTGATATGATTGTTAAGTACCGATGGATCATTATACTGGTATTTATCGGTATCACCGCGTTCTTTGCGCGGCAGTTGCCAAAGCTTGAAATCGATCCGGAAATGAAACGGTTCCTCCCGGAGGACCTGCCGTCACGGGTGAGCACCGATAAAATTGAGGATATTTTTGGAGGCACGGAGACATTGATTATCCTCTTTAAAACTGACGATGTACTAAACCGCGAAACGCTGTTACGAGTTAAAAAAGTCGCAAAAAAAATTAAACGGATTAAAAATGTTGATAAGGTGCTTTCCCTGTTTGATCTTAAAAGTATCAAAGGTGAAGAGGGGGCCATGATTGTCAATCCCGCGGTGAAAAGGATTCCGAAAACTGAGGAGGCCCGTTCGATTCTTCGGCAGGAGCTGAAGGATAATGATCTCGTGTATGGCAGTGTTATCTCTGAAGATTTTCAGATGACTGCGGTTATCGCGATTCTTAAAACAACAGCCGAGGATGCCACTCTTATTGAGGATGTCAAGAAAATTATTAAAGATATTCCCGGTGATGAGCAGGTCATGATCGGCGGTATGCCCTTTACTCGTGCGCAGATCATGGTGAGCATCCGTAACGATTTCAGAAAACTGCTGCCTATCGGACTTGTTATTATGCTCGCATTTTTATACTTCTGTTTCAGGCAGGTTCGGGGTGTTGTCCTTCCTTTTATCGTTGTGATTATGTCAATTATTGTTGCGATGGGAATGCTGCCCCTTATCGGATGGAAAATACAAATAATTACGATTATGATGCCTATAATCCTGGTAGCGGTGGCCAATGACTACGGTATTCATCTTATTGCCCGATATCAGGAGTTAGTTGCCCGACCTGAAAATTATTCGAAGCACGATCTTGCAAAGCTGATTTTCAGCAGCCTCAGCAGACCGGTCGTGTTAACGGGTATTACCACAGCCGTTGGTATGCTTTGCCTTTATGGCCATGACATGGTTCCCGCTCGACGGCTGGGTGTTCTTACCGCGATCGGCGTCATTTTTGCTTTGACGGCAAGCCTTCTTTTTATACCGGCTATCATCTCGTTTCTACCCCGGAGGGCGCCGAGAACAATAACTTCACATAACGGGACAGGTCTGGGGAATTCGATTTTTGATCGGATGCTGTTATTTTTCGGCAACTATATTTCAGGGCATCCGAAGGTGGTAATAATCGGCTCACTGCTATTTTCCTGTATAGCCGCAATAGGGATCTTCTTTGTAACCATCGATGCAGATCCAATAGGTTATTTCCCGGAAAAGTCACCTATTGCCGTGACGTCACGATTGATTGATAAACATTTCGGGGGATCCCAGAATGTATCAGTTGTTTTTGTGGGTGATATAAAAGAGCCTCGAATTATGAATAAAATAGATGCTCTGGAAAAAGAATTTGGGGCCATGGATGAAGTCGGTTTGACCTCGTCAATTGCACGGGTAGTCCGCATGATGAGTCGGGCGATCAATGATTCCGGTGACCAGATGTATGACAAAATTCCCGATACAAGAAATGCCGTGGCCCAATATTTTGAGCTCTATGCTATGAGTGGTGATGCTGAGGATTTTGAGAAAATGGTTGATTTTCCTTATGAACACGCCGGTATTAATATCCGTATAAACTCAACAAGTACACCGGTGTTGAATAGGGCAGTTAAGAAGATTCGTAACCGTGTAAAAGATGATGAAGATATTAAATATGTTGGCGGATTTGCCCTTATCTTTTCTGATCTGGCGCGGCTTATTATTAATGGACAGTTTATTTCATTGACCATGGCGACTATTGCTGTGGGCATTTTGCTTATGTTGCTTTTTCGTTCTGTTACTGCTGGATTTTTCTCTGCTATTCCATTAGCCCTCTCAATGATGATTCTATTTGGATTAATGGGAATTTTCAGTATCGAACTCAATGTGGCAACAGCAATGCTCTCTTCAATAATGATTGGTGTGGGTATCGACTATACAATACACTTTCTCTGGCGGTACAGAGAAGAGAGGCGGTATCATGATCCGGTCAATGCCGTGCAGATTACCCTGACTACTACCGGCCGCGGTATTATATTTAATGCACTTTCAGTTATTGTCGGTTTTACTATATTGATGTTTTCGAGTTTTATGCCTATTAAATTTTTCGGATTTCTTGTGGTTGTGTCTATATCGGCATGCCTTTTTGGCGCAATGATCCTGATACCGGCGCTGTGTCTTGTGGTAAGGCCGAAATTTTTAGAGCCAAAGGGATAATAAGGGCACACGGACAGAAAAATATTATAAAATTTAGAATCTTAAATATTTTGTTTTTGTGTAATGCAAGATAGAAATCGGAGGGCAATGCTTTGCCGGTAGAAAAGTTTTTTCGGGTATTATTCCAGTATAAGGTCCTTTAAAGATAAAAGCATTTTTAATAGTAACCTATCAACACATCTAAACCGAAGAATCTGCGAATCATGGATTAATGACAACCACTGGAGTTCTATCTTGCATTATCCCAAAAGCTTTAAATGTTTTAAATCGAAAAAGCTCTAATATTTTTTTTGTATAAAATCAAGTAATAAAACAAAATCACAAACCCTGGAGGTTCCAATGAAAAAACTAGTTATATCACTAAGCACTCTATTAATCATCTGTGCTATGCAATCAATATCTGCAGAGGAACTCACCCCGCGCCGGATCATAGACAAATCAGACGAAAACACCAAGCTTTCAGGCTCCGAGGCGGTATTAACCATGACTATTATCGATGCCAAAGGCCGTAAACGGGTACGCAAGATAGCGCAGGTCACCAAGCTGTATGACAAGGGTGAGACGGAAAAGAAACTGGTCCGTTTTCTTTCTCCTGCAGATGTTAAAGGCACCGGCCTGCTTACCTTTGACTATGAGAAAAAAGATGACGATATGTGGCTCTTTCTGCCTGCCCTGAGAAAAACCCGGCGTATCGTCAGCAGTGAAAAGTCAAAGAGTTTCATGGGCTCCGAGTTTTCGTATGCGGATATGGCTCCGCCGATATGGGATGATTTTACCTTTAAAAAACTCGGTGTAAAAACGGTTAATGGAGAACTGTGCTATAAAATAGAGATAGTACCCAATAATGACGATATTGCGGATGAGAATGGTTTCTCAAAAAGGATATCATTTATATCAAAAAAGGATTTCGTAGCTCGCCGGTCAATCTATTATGATATCGACGGCGAATTGCATAAAGAGTTAACCATTAACAAAGTAAAAAAAGTAGATGAAAAGAATAATAAATACCGTCCCGTTGATTTGATTATGGTTAATAAACAGAATGGCAGGAAATCGACACTGCTGATTGAGAAAATTGTTGTGAGTGAGACGGTGAAGGATGAGTTTTTTACTATTGGTTATTTGGAGAAACAATAGATTATTATGTACACCTTTTTTTCGGGGGAGGGCTGAAACCAGGAGGAGCTATCCTCCACAATAATACTATTCAGTTTTTTCTTCTAAAAAAGTCTTCGATGCCACCCAGCTTGTTATTGAAATAATAAGCCAGCCGAGAATTGCAGAGAGGGGCCCGTGGATTGAAAAACCGGGAAGAAGCCATGCTACGAGACCAAGCATAGCACCATTAATAATCAGTAAAAAGAAACCAAGCGACAGTATGGTAATTGGCAGGGTAAGAATTATCAATATCGGTCTTACTATTGCATTAACGATGCCGAGCAGGAATGCCGCGATCAGCAAGGTTATAAAATCGTCAACATAAATACCGGCAAGAATATGCTCTGCGACACCAAGGCTGAGTGCGGTTATAATTAATCGTGGAAGAAATGCTTTCATGCTATTTGAAATCTCTCATTCCCTTAAGCTGTTAATTATTTTCTATGTGGTTCTATTATTACCTTAATCGATTCGCCCGACTCGGCAACCAGCCGAAATCCTTCCGCAGCCTGTGCCAACGGCAGACGGTGTGTAATCAAAGATTCAACCGGAACACGTTTTTCACGAATCAACTCAATTGCCGCAATCGCATCATCGGGACTGTTGCCATACGAAGGCAGCAGGGTGATACTGTTACGCCAGAATTCATTGATCGGTACCGGTAGTTCAACGCCGGGTTCTGTCGTGGCAAAAAAGAGTATTGTCCCTCCCCGGTCAACCGATTGCATTGCCTGGGTAAATGCGGGGAACGCACCGGTACAGATAATCACCAGGTCAGCCGGCCTGCCAAGTATCTTCCGCACCCGCGCAGGGATATCCTCATCGGCACGCAGGGCAGCGTCAGCACCAGCGGCAAGGGCTGCATTCAGCCGGTATTCGTTGATATCGGTTGCAATTATGTGTGCGGCTCCCATAGCCCGCGCCAATTGAATATGAAGCAGGCCTGAAATTCCGCTGCCCAGCACCAGGACGCTTTGGCCCGGTTTAAATTGAGCCACGCGCTGACCGCGCAGTACACACGCCAACGGTTCGATAAAAGTTCCTTCATCAAACGACATCTCTTCAGGAAGAACAAACACCCCCCGGTCAACATTCAATGCCGGCACCCGAAGGTATTCGGCAAAGCCTCCGGGATCATAATTCGTGGTCTGGAGCGTGTGGCAGGCGGTGTGGTTGCCGCTGAGACAATAGTGGCAGGTGTTACAGGGAATATGATGTGAGACAAACACTCGTTGTCCAATCGTGTATTTATCGACTTCCTTTCCAACCTCAACAATTTCTCCGGCAATTTCATGTCCTAAGACGATAGGGGCTTTTTTGATTCGATACCACTCAAGCACATCGCTCCCACAGACACCGCTCGCTATAACCTTGACCAGTAATTCGTCAGGGCCGATTTCCGGTACCGGCATCTCTTCGATGCGGACATCCTGGTTGTTGTAGTACATTGCTACGCGCATGAATAATAATCCTTATGGGATAACTGGAGTGTTGGAATACTGGAGTAATGGAAAAAGCATTTTCCCACCATTCCAATTCTCCATTACTCCAATTTTTTAACTATTCTTTGCCTCGTCATAAATCGCTTTTGCCTGTTTTACATCAGCATTCTCATGAATGATTGCCTTCAGTGAACGTGCCATGGGCACAGGGTGCGGACTCTGCCACACATTTCTACCCAGGTTTACACCAACAGCACCTTTCTGCATGCCGTCATAAACAAATTCCATGACCTCAACCTCGGTCTCGCACTTTGGCCCGCCGGCCATGACAACCGGCACAGGACACCCATTGGTAACCTTGTCAAAATCCTTACACCAGTAGGTCTTAACCACTTTGGCGCCAAGCTCGGCACAGATACGGCAGCACAGCGAAAGAAACCGTGCCTTGCGTTTTTCCAGCTCTTTTCCGACAGCGGTAACCGCCATGACCGGAATACCATAGTTTTCGCATGCATTCACGAGCGAGCTGAGATTCTGCAGCGTCTCTTTCTCATAATCGCTGCCGATAAAAACCGAGAGACCAACAGCGCTGGCATTCACACGAATAACATCTTCAATAGACGTTGTAATGATCTCATTGGCAAGGTCTTTTCCTACCACGCTGGTTCCGCCCGAGACCCTCAGAATAATAGGAATCGATTCTGACGGGTCAACACAGGCACGCAATACCCCCCGTGTCACAAAGAGCGCATCCGAGTAGGGCAGCAGTGGTTTAATGGTTTCGCCCGGTTTTTCCAGACAATGCGTGGGCCCCTGAAAATAGCCGTGATCAATAGGCAGAAAGAAACAGTGGCCGTCTGATTTAAAAAGTCTCTTTAAACGATTTTCCATTCCCCAGTCCATAGGGTTCCTCCTGTAAGTAATTGTATGTCAATAGTTACAAATAATTTATTCAAGCAGATATATGAATCAATCCGATGTTGGATATTTGATTTTAGATGTTGGAGAAAGCGTGGAAAAACCAAAATCTAATATCTAATATCAAGCTTTTCTTACCACCAGATACCCATGCTCAATGAGCCAGTGATGAAACTCATAGGTGGTATGCCTGCATTCAGTTTTACAAATATTTCGAACCGCTTCGTATTCCCCTGAGCCGGGTTCTTTTATTTCAAGATCAATCTGGATTGGACATTGAATATCTTTACAGTATTCCCGTCGTTTATAATCGACGTATCCGTCAAGAGTCATAAAACAGTCCTTCTTATAATGGGTTATTCAGTATGGGAAGTAATATAAGAAAATCCCGATAAAAGGACAATGTAAAGAGATATGCAGGTAACATGGTTACATGAATTTTTTCAATCATTATAAAAGGCCTGTGTTATAAGCACTTAAGTATTATATATTATGAAAACAATAGTTTACCCTCAGGTATAACCCGAAAGGCAGGGATCATATGAGTGAAACAACACAAAAAAAAGAAGCGACAAATAAAAAAAATATGATGCTTATTAAAATAGCCGTGTATACTTCTGCAATTCTCGTTTTAATTGGCCTGGCAACATTAGGTCCCTATAAACTATCCAGTGTTTTTTCCTCCGGTTTTAGTTCTGATGTATTTATCTATCCTCTTATGATGCTTAAAAAGCTTATCATTCCGACGCTTCTCATTTTCATAATAATAGGAGTTCTGGTTGTTTACGGTTTAAAACATGAAAAATTATGGTTTATGATACCTATTGGTATTATACTGTTGGGTTTTTACTGGTACAGTATAAACAATTCAGTGTATAAAGCGTATGTGAAACGTTTTTTGACAACTGAAGAGAGTGAGCAAAAGAGCAAATAAATTTTCCTTTTGTGTCAGGCCAAAGAGCGGCCGCCAGCCAGTCGCAAAGCAACCGACCGGAATCCCGTAAAGCGGGAAGAGGGTGATGCCCGGAAAATATTTACCTTTATTTTTATGAGACACGTCGGATCATTCATAATAAAAAACTGGTTGCTACTTGCTATAGCGGTAATTGCTATTTCTGCTGTGTTTGCCTATTTCACCCCCGAATTACATATTGAAGAAGATGAATCCACCTGGTTTTCTGAGAAAGACCCGATTCTTAAGACGTATCATGAATTTCAGGAGATATTTGTTACCAATGAAACCGCGATAATTGCCTATACCACCGACAATGCATTAACGGGACCGGAGTTGAAATATTGCAGCGATCTGACGAAAAAGCTGAAAAAGATTCCGTATGTTATTGATGCTATCAGTCTTGCGACCGTAGACGATATAAGAGGCACCGAAGAGGGATTGGAGATAGAGCCCCTTGTCAAAAGGAATTATTTCAAAGAAGTACCGCAAACCTTTCTCAAAGAGCGCATTGCAGCAAATCCGTTTTTTACCCATGTCCTTATTTCTGAAGATCATAGAACGGTCGGGATCGTTCTCCAACTGGAGTGGACTGATGAAGACAAAGAGCAGGCCGGGGATATTTCCAGGAAGGTGACCGGAGCGATTAAAAAAATTCTGCACGACGAGAAAGAAAAGACCGGCAGGCAGTTCTATCTGGGTGGAAATATTATCACCGATGCTGAAGTGTCACGCATGGTTGAGCGGGACATGTACAGGTTCTTCCCGCTGTCACTGGTGCTTGCAGCACTTATTCTTTTCGTGATTTTCAGGGATTTTTTCAGTATTATCTTTCCCCTTATTTCCGTATCCCTCGCACTCTTGTGGACATTGGGTTTAAAGGGAATTTTCAATTCGCCCATTACCCCTGTTTCCACAACGCTGTTTGGCGATTTGTTTATAGGGCCGGTGTTGTTGGTGAAACTGAACGTATTTAAAAAGCGCAAGTAATGTAACGAGTTATTCTTTCTGCGCTGTATGTTAATAGGTAATTTAATATGGTATAATATCAGAACTCCTGATCTCTGGGATTTTGCTATGATACCGGGATTTATGCGTTTAACACTTTCTATGGAGTATTGGAGTGATGGAGCCCTAAAGGACTAAAGTAATGGATAAAAAGTTATAAAATCCAACACTCCAGTACTCCAATACTCCATTATTCCAAACTTGGTATCATATTAAAATCCCGCCTACTCTTATAAGCTATTGATTCTTAGTATAAAGGTCAGGTTCTCTGAATATAGTGCGGGTATATAGCGGTTAACAGGATTGAGTAATGACTATATTACAGCAAATAAATGAACATCTTCTCCTGTCCTTTTTTGGCATATCAAACACTGCCTTCTGGAAAAAGGTGATTTTGAACTATTACGGTTATTTACCGGTTTTCTTTTTCCTCCTTTTTATACTGGGGATCGTAATAGCATTCAGAATATCTCTCCGCAATTCATTTTATTATTTCATTTATAAGAAATTTTCATGGCTGGTTGTTTTTTTACTCTTGTGTGTTTCCGGTGGTTTCTCATTACTTTATTTCAGCAGCATGGCTGTCTATTATTTCATTCCGTTTCTCGGTTGCACTGTTTCTCTATTGTTAATTACCGGATTTAAACTGGCAATAACTCTGGAACGAAACCGTTGGGTGTTATTGTATTGTGGTATTGTAGTGTTTGTGTTTCTTGGCACCTATTTGATTGCAGGTGCGCCTAAATTGCCGGTTTTTAATATAGGCAACATTTCTTCAAAGCGGGAATATAAAGAGACTTTTATAGGGGTTACCGGCAGGAAACATACCCAGGAGGAGAAGAAATCTTTCTGGAAATCTGCCGTTGGAGAAGAAAATCCTTCCCAATCAAAAAAAGATGACTATTGGCGGGGAGATAAATAACGCAAGGGAATGCATCATTTCGTGCAAACAGGTGAAAACATAAAAAAGTCAACAGTAGCGATCGTACAGTGCGAAAGCTATGATGAGCCGGTAGTGGAAACAGCCGTTGCAAAAGGAATCGGGCTGCTTGGTGGTCCGCAGGCCTTTTTCTTCGAAGGCGAGCGGATTGTTTTAAAACCGAACGTGCTGGTTGGCGTGCATCCTGATCAGGCTGCTACCACCCATCCTGCGGTCATGGGTGCGGTGATGAAGGAGCTGAAATCATTTGGCTGCAATCTCACGTATGGTGATGCTCCGGGTTTCGGTAATCCTGCGCATGCAATGAAGGTGTCGGGTATTGCGCAGGTAGCGCAAAAATATGCTGTACCGCTTGCTGATTTTGAGCACAGTGAAAAGGTAACGCATCCCGCAGGACAAATGCGCCGGTCATTCCCACTTGTCACCGGTGTTCTGGAAGCGGACGGGCTGGTCAGTATCGGCAAGTTTAAAACGCATGGGCTCGTACGGTTTACCGGAGCGGTAAAGAATCAATTCGGATGTATCCCCGGTTTGCAGAAGACACAGTATCATGCGAAAATACCGATTGTTCATGATTTCTGCCGGTTTATAGTTGATATTAATACCTATGTTAAACCGCGCCTCTATATCATCGATGCGATAATTGCAATGGAGGGTAACGGGCCGAACAGCGGCGATCCTAAGAAATTAGGCCTGCTGCTTTTTTCTGCAGACCCGGTTGCCTGCGATGCAACTGCCTGCAGGATTATTGCCCTGAATCCGGAGCATGTTCCAACCTGCAGGGCCGGGCTCCGATCCGGATTGGGCGTCTACCATGAACATGACATTACTATCGTCGGTGATCCGATCGAATCAGTGCGTGACAAATCGTTCCGTGTCGTTCGTAAACCGGCGGTCTCACTCGACGGCACAGGAATGGTTGCGGTTATAAAATCGTATCTGTTTCCAAAACCGGTTATTGACAAGGCCAGGTGTACCAAATGCGGCAGGTGCATTGAAATATGTCCGATAGATCCCAAAGCATTGTCATGGCCGCAAAAACATGAAGAAGGTAGCACCCCGCCGGTCTGTGACTACCGGAAGTGTATCCGTTGTTTCTGCTGTCAGGAGACCTGTCCGTCAAAGGCGATATATATAAAAAAGACATTATTGGGAATATTGCTTCCGCTTGTTTCTGTCGGAGTTATAGTAAGGAGCGGTATTCGATTTGTAATAAAACAGGTTAAGCGAAAAATTAACCTTGATTATTTATGATTTAAATGATTGTCGTGATTTTAACTAGGGAATTTTTAACGGAGTGCTTTCTATATTGAAGCAATTAGAGTTATTTCATAATTTTTTGAATTAATCGGGCTAATAAGAAATCCTGAAATCGGGATACAATATTGTATGACTGAAAAACAGAGTCCTTTGCAGAAAAAGTTACAAAAGAGGAAGTCCCAGAAGCGGGTAACAAAGGATGATGTGTATTCGTTATGCGAAAAGGGCTGTTCTCTTAAAGAAATAGCCGTGCAATTGGAGATATCTCCCCGCGCTGCTGCGACCTATATTGAGCGTCTTCTGAGGAAAGGGTATGCAATTAATATTGACCGGTATGTGCCGCCTGAAAAACGAAGTGAAATTGAGGAACAATTTCTCACCCTCCAGACTGCAAGTATAAAACGTATCAAAGAATCTATGCAAGGGAATGCAACAGAAGAGGAGATACGGATTGTTCGGGGATATCTTCAGGGATTGCAGCGATCGTAGGATTGGACGGAAAAGGGGACGGAGTTACGAATTTTCGTTTCTATATATAAAAAATCCCGCTATTTCGGTCAGACGTGCACGCGCAGCACAGCAATTCAATCTGTTGAAAAGGGTACGCGTTTAGTTGTAAAACAGGTTTTAAAAATAACGCAAAAACGTAACCCCGTCCCCCAAATCCAATATCGCTATCCGGTTTTAATTCATACCGATAATTTGGTTTTTCCCGTCCCAAATACGAAAATCGGGATTCCCCGCTTCC
>CBDVBE010000100.1:0-16861 GCA_965372145.1 uncultured bacterium
ATGATATGTTAAAAAACAATAAATCGTTTTGAAATACTAAAATCATCACTGGTAAATTTCAGAAAATAGACACCCGCAGCTTTTATTTCTGTTGCGTATTGTAAATTCCAATTCCCCTGCTGTATTTGTTGATTATCCGTTAACACCTGAATTTCCTTACCCAAAGAATTATAGATTGTAAGTGTTAATTTTGTAGAATAATTAACATTAAAACTTACCTGTAGTTTTCTGTTCAATGGATTAAACAAAACTTCAGGAGAACTGCCGGAACCGGTTACCATTTTATTTTGTTTTATAGTAGTACTTTCTATAAAACCACAGGTAACGCCATAGCCGCCACTGGTAACCCAGATTTCATTATTTTGATATGGATTGAAAAAAATTCTTCGCGGATTCTGGTATCGATAATTTTCAACCTCGGTAAAAACCGGTGCTGTTGCTGATACATTATTTGTGTAATGTATCCCATCTCCGGTAGTGGCAATATAGAGAATTTCAGGGTTTGTCGGATGATTGGTGCAGGAATGTACCCGGTCCACTTTAAAAATTCTTTCCCAGTTTTTCCCTCGGTCAGTAGTTCGATACAGTCCTCCCAGACCATTGGGGTCACCTCCCCAACCACTATATACACAGGTATACCAGGTGTTTTGCTCCGTAGCATGCTTATCAATAACAATGTCCCTAGTCCAGTAAAGCATACCCGGATCTGAAATATCTTCCCAGTTTGCACCGTTATCTGAACTCATAAACACACCGGAACTCTGAGTAAAGGCTCCACCAGTCATACGTCCGGAATAACTGCAAACAAGGGTACCATCATCAAGTACTCTGACCACATTGGGATGTCCCTCCGTCCTTGGAGGATTGCCCAGTTTTTCCCACGTTGAATTCACTCCGTTTTGAATATCTTTAGAGATAAAAACGCCTCCTGATTGTGAATGAATCACCGAGGCATACATAGTATTGTCATCATTAGGATCCGGTTCAATCCATACAACAGGCTTTTCAAAATCATGCAGTGTTTCCCAGGTAAGCCCCTTATCTTTTGAAAACACAACCGCACCTTTTCCATTGTCAAGTTTAGTATCTGTTATTGCAATTTCGGAATACAATTCGTGGATGGATGAGGTTGTTGCATATATATTTTTGTTTGTTTGATGTGTAAAAGCTCTGCTGATTGTATTGGTACTAAGACCGGTATATTTCTTAGTCCAGGAAACACCACCGTCTTCACTTCGTACACCCATGATGTCAGAATACCCAGCAAACATATTGAGCGAATCTGCCCAGGCAATAGTATAGGCACCGGTATTTTCCATGCCAATTCCCTTGTAATGTCTCCCTTTTGGTGTTACTGCTCCTGCCGGATTTTCATCTTCCTTATCAACATACATCTGTCTCCAGGATGTGCCGCCATCAGTTGTCATGTGGCAATACCCGTAGTCAGTTACTATTGCGATATCAGGATTACTTTTACATACAGTAAGTCCCAGAGCTATTCCGCCCCACCAGAAATCATAATCGCCTTTATTGCCTGACCATCCGGTCGCAATATTCTCATTATTAATAGTAAGAAAAACATCGCTCCAGGTAGTACCGCCATCAGTTGTTTTCAGTACTGCAGGAAAACCCCATTGTGAGTCACCTCCCCCAATGTAGGCAATATCAATATTCTCTTCAGCCATAGAGACAAAAAATGCTGTTCGTTGAGCAGGCAATCCACCTTTACATGATACCCATGTGTTTGATGAACCATAATCCAGTTTCAGTATATCTGTAAATTTATCTGCCATATTTCCCCAGGAACCTTGTGAGACTTCAGATAAAGGAGCTGTTACACACATGAGTCGGGTTTTATCTCCTTTTTTCGATCCTGCAAAGGAAAATAACCCATCAGTATCAGGGATTCCCGGAGTATCCAAAATCGAAAAAGTAGTTCCATTATCAGTAGATGTTAACACTCCCCTACCTGTTCCGATAAAAATGTTCTCATTATCCCAGAAGGCGCCGCAAACATACACACCTTCATCTCCTGAATTTGTGTAAATCTTTTGCCAATTCTCCCCCGAGTCATTAGAAAAATAGATATCCTTTGATGTGGAAAAAATCAGCCGGTCAGTGCTTTTATTGTCTGCATATACGAAATAGACCCTGTCTGTTGTCGGCATTGTCGGCAGCTTATTCCATGTTTTCCCGCCATCGGTACTTTTAACCGGAAACCAACTGTACGATTCGAATTCAAATTGCTTAACATACATGATATTCGGATCACTGGTGTATTGGATAATGGTACTGCTGCCGGTTTTTAAATTTCTAAAATGAACAATTTCCCATGATTCACCTTTATTGGTCGAATGAAAGAGAAGACCCATATCGCAGGCTATGTACAATTCATCTGTGCTGTGAGGATTCACCTGCGGATAAAAGAGTGCGCCGCCGCCGCCGATACCGCGAGAATGCCAAGTGTCGATTTGTGAATATGTTTGATTAACAAACAACATCATAATCCAGATTAATGTTATGGAAAAAGTATTTGAGAGAACCTTAAACTTTTTTTGTTTTTTCATATTTACCCCTTTCAAGCTATTTCCGAACTCAGTATAATTCACAAAATTGACAATTATATATCGCAAGTTTCTTTCCCTCTATTATCCACCTCGTCCTCGGTTTATTCTTTTTAACTGTAAAAAAAAGATCGAGGACGAAGGACGAGAAGGAGGACGAAAAATTTTAACTTACGATTTCATCTTGTCGAATGTCAAAAAACTTATCAATAACAGTAACATTATATTTTAAATCCATTACAGCGTTATCTTGCTATAGTTAAATTATCAATCCAGTAGGATTGATCAACCGGTGAAGTACCTATATATGGTGCCATGATAATTTGATTAATTTTCATATCAGCATGTTCGGCTGTTCGAAACATAACATGGTCATAATGCATTATTAACTCTTCATCATACCAGTATTTGATAATTCCATCAGCAACACCTTTATTATTGGAAATTGAATTGAGTTTCAGATACATTTCAATAAAATGCCAATCATTTTTATAATATTTACCCGGATTATCCTGGAAATAGGTATTCTCTTTTTTAAAGGGTTTGTAATTGCTATGGTATGTACTCCCCTGGTAACATTCACCAACACCATAGCCGTCACAGTCACCGTTACATCCGGCAACAGCCCGGTATTCGGTAATATCAGTCAGGTCAACATCAATATTCGATTCATCAATATTTTTCGCATCATTCATGTAAACGATTGGTTTTCCACTATCCTGCTGCACATGCACAGAAAAAGAGTTGTATCCGGGACCTGCCCACTCAGTGTCTTTGTTTGTGAGAAGAGCAATACCTGATGCACCGGAATATGATTTGCTACCCTGCCAGTTTTTACTGTATTTGATATAAAAACTGATATAGACAGAATCAGTCTCTTCAAAGAGATGGCGCATGGCCGTACCGCCCACCGGTACTGTATCACCCGTTAAAAATGTGTATTCAATAGAACTTACACTGTTTTCAATATGCTCATTTACTGAAAGCACCGGGTTAACATCATCGTACCAGCCTTTACTTATAAGATCACTATCGTCAAAATTCTCCTTGAAAAGTATTTGATTAATGGTGAATTCGTTTTCAGCATCAATATTAGTAGTATCTCCAGGTGTTACAGAAACATCAATTGCTATGGGTGTGGGATTATTAATACTCGTACTGTGTACATGATTAATACTTGGCATTCTTCCGGCAGGAATAGAATGAATAACCACTGTGTCATCCCTGTTTTGCACATATTTTATTTGCTGTTTAACGGTGGTACCGGGAATGTATATAAATCCATTTAACAGGGAATCCTGCAGCCCAACACGCAATGCCCCGGTCTTTTTAAGCATTTCAGTCGGTACTGTAATAGTACAGTTTTTTACCACATCAATATTTTGAATCAGCAATTTAGTTTGCTGCACAATATGCTCGGCTTCAATATTATACTTCCCGATCCCATCGAAAATAAAAACATACAACCCATGGCTGCCTGTCGTATCAATACACTTATTTTGTACTATAGGATTTGCTACCGGATTATTGTCAAAAGGCAGTAATAGCACTCGTGTATTAGAAACGGGGTTTCCATTTTGATCATGAATTATACCTGTTACTATTGCATTGCCAACGTTTGTACCACTTCCACTATCACTTAAATTCAGACTACAACAGATTACACATATGATACAAAAGAGAATGAAGGATTTTAATTTGTATGCTACACCGATCATTACAGCCCCTTTTGGGAAACCGGGAAAATCTGAAAATTAATTTGATACACCTGATCAACCTCTTCATCTTCAGATATTATCTGCATAAGTTCTTCACGAAATTCCGCGATCCTGTTTTTTATTTTAGCATATCCTTTTTCCGACACTTTACTGGTAATGGCGGAGATATTCCTTTTGTCCACTGGTATATCTTCAACGGAATTACCGGCAAGTTCAATCATTTTTTTATGATAATTTCTTATAGCAAGTGATTGTATTTCCCATTCAGTTTCCAGCAGAGGTGATGATTGAACATAGGTGCCATTTTTAATTGTAACTAATTTAAGCTCTTTTAGCAATTCAATTGATTTTTTTACCTGTGAAGGTAAAATTTCAGGTTGGACCATTTGAGCGATGGTCGTATAGTCAATACTTGTGACATTTTTCCCGCTTATCAATTCCCGTACAATTGTAGTATACCAGTTGTTGAAATATTCACAATTTTTAAAATCCAGCTTCTGGACATTTTTCGGAGTTCTGATGGAAGATAAAAGACCAAAATAATAGTTCTTATCTATTGCGGTTTTGGCCTGATTGAAAAAAACCAGATAAGAAAAATATTCAGTCTCATTTTTTTTCAATTCTATAGCAGAGCAGAGCTTTGGAATACTCTCTTTTCCCAGATTTTTTTTACCGTCAATAACAAGCTTAATAAAATTTGGCGATGCAAAACCGGCTTTCTCAGAAAAACTTCGATAAGAAAATTTTCGGATACTACCCTTCTTGAGGAGATAATAGTCCTTTAGAAATTTTCTGTAATCGATATATGTGTAAATAGTATTCATTTTAGTTAATTCCGGGAAAAAAAATTATCCTCCTTAGTAATAATATACACCTTTTTTTGTTTAAATGCACTATATTTATAGTATGTGGAATACAATTAAATATATAAGTCATTGAAATTTATGGACTATTGTATTTATTAATTTGGTATATTTAAATATTGGAATACATAAAACAACATACAACAAGGAGGTCGTTTATGAAATATTCGGTAATAATAAAATTATTCCTCTATGCTCTTGTATTCCATTGTGTATTATCTGCGGAAATAGTGGTGAATGATATTGGTGATGCTGATGATTTCTCCACGTCTGCCCCGGTTTATCTTATCCGTGAAGCATGGGAGAATAACTATAATATTCCCGGTGATGATGCGGATTTTATTCATCAGGAAACAGACACGAATTTCTGGACTTTTACTGATGCGCCTTCTCAAACCGGACTCATTACTGCACGGATAATTCGAATGACTACCTATGCGGAGTTCCAGACGAATGCTATTAATGCAGGAGACTCGGTCTATCTTGGTATCCGGTATAAAGACCATTTACCGGTTGTTCTCGGTGCAATGCCGGTCTATGCGCATAACGGGATGGATTGGGTGAAAGTCGGGGATATCGGTGGAGCATTCGACCATGCATGGAAAGTAGCGGTTATACCTGTTTCTTCTCAGCAGGTAGCAGTTACCAATAACCGGTATCGCTTTAAGATAGGTACCGGATTCTGGGGCAGTGGTTTATCCGGCGATATCCCTCTGGACCGGATTGAACTGGCGACCACGCAGGCTGAGTTGACTGTTGAAGCGGATACGCCGGGTTTTTATCCTGCGGCTGGTGACGGCAATTTCCCGAATTTGACAAAGGATAGCTGCTGGTATGTAGATACTAAGCCCTTTTTTCCTATTGGATTCGCTGCAGGATGGACCGGTATGTCGGAAACCTCCTGGCAGGATATGGCGGATGCGGGTTTTAATACGGTGGTGTTTAATAACTGGATGGTTATTCAGGATCCCTATGCAGCCGGTGATGTCTGGGACAGCCTGCCGTCAAGCGGCCATTATGGTTTTCGGGAATTTCTGAATAAGAGTGCTGAAGCCGGATTACAGGTGATCGGGGTCTTCCAGAATGATATTAAATATGCGGTGGTACAGAATTACTTCAATACCGAGACCGCGACACTGCAATTTGTAACGGACGTCTGCGCAATGCATCGCAATCATCCGGCGCTATTGGCGTGGTCACAGGTGGATGAGCCTGACCATTCCCAGATACCTGAATTCTATGCTCCCCTGGAGTGGTGCATGGCCCTGAAGGATGCTGTTCGTAAAGGAGACCCGGATCATCCCATCTATGCGCTCGAAATACGGTGGCGTAAAGGTGCTTTCGGGCACTATAAGGATATCTGCGATTATCACGGGTATGATGTGTATCCGGCATTTGGCGATCCGGTCAGCCTCATCGGGGAACGCGCGGATTTTCTGGTTGAAGAAACAAATGGTGAAAAACCGTTTATCTCCTATTTAAAGGCATATGAGCGAACCGCGGAGCAGGCCTATATGAGTTTTGCCGAGGCCTATATCGCTCTAATTCATGGAGCCAAAGGTATCCTTTATTGGAGTTATGGTGGTTCCGCTCCCGTATGGGATACCCTGTCTAAAATTGCCAATGAGATCGATTCTCTCAATCATGTCATATTACCTCCGGCTATTACCCTTGATGTAAACGGCAAAGATAATGTCTGTGTCAATACCCAGTCACCCCAGGTAGAGAATATCTACAAAAAAGGTTCTGACAATTTACATTACATATTAACAGCTAATACAGCCAACCAGTCGGCAAACGGCATTCAATTCACCGTCGCCGGATTAGTTGTAGGTACAGAAATCAAAGTACTTTTTGAAAATCGTACTATTGCAGCAACTGCCGGTGCGTTTCAGGATGATTTTGCCGCGTATGCAAGACATGTGTATCAATTTTCATCAAGTGTTCAAATTAAGGGTCCAACTCAGAAAACGTTTACAACTGCTCACCTTCGCATCCTGCAAAGTCGGTGCAATGGAGCCGGAACAACTTTTATCCTCAATGGTGGAACAAAGGCAACGTTGCAGGTATTCACGATGAAGGGTAGATTGATTACAACCTTGCAGGGAACAACAAAGGGTAATCAGACGAGTTGGACATGGAACTGGAATGGTTTCGCTACTCAAAAGGTATCCAACGATATGTACATAGCCCGAATTAAAACAAGTAATTCTTTAATTGCAAAACCCTTTGTTTTATTGAACCAATAAAAGGAGATTCCCATGAAGAAAAAACATTTACCAATACCACTTTTACTCCTCGCTTTCTTATTGCCAACATCTTCCCAGGCTGAATTAACAATCTGGGTAAATAACGGCCAGGACAAAGTTACGAAGGATGAGCTGCGTGCGACGTCGAATGCTGACTCTGTAACCAACTCAGTCTGGGATGGTTCTACCATATCCGTTTTTGGCGCGAAAAATGAAGTTATTGCTTTTAATCTGATACTTGAATCTCCAACGCAGGCTACTAATAATGTTCGCGTTTCCATCGGTTCTCTTACCGGCCCAAATGGTTTTATAATATCAGGGAGAGCTGTCGATACGAATGATCTTGCGGATGATTTATTTGATTATAATGGAAGAAACATTGAGCTTTTTTATGTACGGTACTTACAGATAAAAGGGCTCAGCACGATGAGCTATGAGTCCTGTTACTATGATGAACGGCACGCTCCGAAACGATTCCAGAGGCCCAATGGTCAGGGAAGCTGGTATGACAGACCGGACCATGATAAATATTATCCTGAAATAGCGGTCCCACTGGAGATTCACACCCCTTTTTCAATTGCCGCTGATTCGAATCAGTCGATTTGGGCAGATATATTTATACCCGAAAATGCCCCGGCTGGCGGATTCACCGGGACCGTGACAATCGAGGAAGGGATTGGTGCCTCGAAAAAGAGGCGTGATATACCGGTTTTGTTGACAGTTAAGAATTTTGTACTTCCTGATATTCCAACAGCTAAAACCATGCTTGTCGGCGGTGGTATTGAGGGGGATGCGGCATACCGTTATACAGGTGAAGCCTGGCCGAATCCGGGAACCCCGGAGTATGATAAAATGGTCACTATAAGTACACGACACTGCCAGTCAGCGCACCGTCACAAAATATCGCTTCTTCAGGGAACAGGACGGACACCGGATAATTTGACCGCTATAGCGAAAGATCAGTTAACAGGCAATCTGTTTACCTCTGCAAGAGGATATGATGGACCAGGTATCGGTACCGGAGTGAATATTCTATCAATCGGTACTTATGGATCGTGGCAATCCAGCTGGTTTGATGGAGATACAACTGACGAAGGAAGAAAGCAGAAAATGCAGGCCAATGCCGATATATGGGTTGACTGGTTCAATGCACAGAATTTCACGACGCCCACTGAATATTTTTTATATCTCATTGATGAATCATCAGATTATGCACAGACTGAGAAATGGGCCGGGTGGCTTAAGAATAATCCGGGAACCGGCAAAGAACTTAACTCCTTTGCCACACTCGGGGCACGTAAAGCAGTGGTAGAAACGCCATCGCTTAACGTCACTGCATCATGGGGAACGATCAATGTGCTTGAGGATTGGGATACTATTGCGGCGCATTATTATAATGACCCAAACAAAAAAATATACCTCTATAATGGAGTGCGAAGAGAAAGAGGCTCTTATGCTACGGATGATGAAGGTATCTCTTTACGGGTGCAATCATGGGCACAGTATAAAAAGAAGATCGACCGCTGGTTTTTCTGGCATTGCACCTACTATGATGATTATCAATCAGGCATGGGGCAAACAAACGTTTTTCAAAGCGCACGAACATTCGGTATTGATGATACATTGATAGTGGATGGTAATGCCTGGGGGCGTACCGGGTGGAACTATACCAACGGCGACGGGGTTTTGTTCTACCCCGGAACCGAGACACATTTTACTGAGGAAAATTATGGTATAAACGGTCCCTTTGTTTCACTGAGAATGAAATTGTGGCGCCGCGGACTACAGGATGTCGACTATCTGGCCATGGCTTCAACTGTAAACGCAACTCAAACGGCAACGATTATAGACAGGATCGTGCCAAAGGTACTTTGGGAACAGGGTACCGGTGAATTGAGCGATCCAAACGATCCAACATGGGTGAAGCACGATATAAGCTGGAGTTATGATCCTGATGTCTGGGAGGCTGCACGGGTAGAACTGGCTGATATTATAGAACAGAGTGGGGTTATTTCCGGCAATGGACAGATGCCGGGTACCTTTCTGTTAAAAGACGTTTTTCCAAATCCGTTTAGCAGAGCAACTACTATTACATTCTTATTACCGTCAAAGCAAAAGGTCTCAATACATGTGTTCAATTCACAAGGTAGATTGGTTAAGGCTTTGTTGAAGAATAAAAATATGGTTTCCGGAATTCACTCTGTAAAGTGGGATGGCAGGGATGAGAATAGCAGGTATGCAGCAAGCGGGATCTACTATGTAAGGCTGAAATCTGAAAATTATCAGGTTACTAAAAAAGTGACCGCGGTGCGGTAGGATTGTTTGGTTTTTATTAGGATTAAAACGGGCAACGTCATTCCCGCATGCTCCTGATGACGGCAGCCCTGATATCGGTGCGGTGGATCTGGATTTTGTAAATAACATTGTCAACAAAGGTCAAGACTTGCCATGGCATGTTCACACCATATGCAATCCTCTAACTGGGAACGTAACAATTTCATGGAATGTCTCAATAAATAATAAAATTGTAAATCAAGGCGATTTATAAAGCTAATTGTTTAATTGACAACGAGTTACACTGACCCAAAAGACTGCAAAGACGCTGCTATGTCACAATAGGCATTATATGGAACATCCCGTGGAATGATGATGAAAGTCATTTTGCACGTAAGGAATAATAATATTATCTGGTTATCGGAGCGTAAAAAATTCGGTTAGGGGAGTGTGCTGCGAAGTGGGGAAGCCCGCAGCGATATATGCCGCGGGCTTCCTTACGACGCCATTCATACTACATCAAACCATCAGTACCGCCGGTGCTGAGCTGATCAAAGATTCTCTTCAGCAATTTCTGGGCATCGGCGAGTTTCTTACGGGCATCCAGAATATTGCCCGCTGCAAATTCTTCCGCAGCCTGAGCGAGCGCGATTTCCGCAGCGTCGAGATCTGTCCTCATTTGCGCAAGAACCTGCTTGCCCTTTGATCGCGGGGCTTTCTTGATATCGACGCGTGTCTCTTTTGCCATTTCTTGCGCGGAAGTCAGGCCTTCCTCCACTTGCGCAATCATATCAGTCTTTGCTCCCGGAGCTTCAGCCGTTATTTGTGTGGCAAGATCTGTTGCGTTTTTTAGAAGCTGTTTGGCTTTCCCATAGTTCCGAGACAGAACAAAAACACTGTTTTGCAGCTCAATCTCCGCCTCCGCTGATGACAGTGCATTCTGTATATTCTGAAAATTATTGGGCATGTATTTATCAGCTTCGACATCTTGAGCAGCTTTGATTGCTGCCTTTGCAGCAGCAAGCTCCTGATCAGGCGCTTTGGCGCATCCGGAAAAAAATCCTAAAATACACGCACCGGCAACAGCAACGGATATCAGACGATGAAATGAACGCATACCATACCTCCTGTGAAAGTCTGGAATTTCCTCACCCCCAGCACTGGAGCGTATCGGAAGACATGTCTTTACATACGCTCTATTTTATCATAGATTTGGCGGCTGAGGGAGGTCTGCTGGACCTCGACCTACTAATCAAAATAACACCCGGACAGGCGGAAAACAAAACAGCTTTATAACAAACGCATGCAACGGACGCACTGCTGTGCGCCGCTGATGCTTATCGTTCAAACCTAATGCATTGCTATTGAACTATTATCAATTTTTCAGTTTTAATAGATTCCTTTCCCACTTGTAATGTACAGAAATAAATCCCTTTTGAAAGGTTCCCTGTAGTATAACTCAAAGAATAGGTATTTGCCGGTTGCAATTTGTTAACTAATTTTTGAATTATCCTCCCGTGCATGTCATATATCGCTAAATTAACCAGATCATATTTTGTTGTTGTATAATTAATTTGGACGATTTTATTCTCTTTGTCAGAGGTTTTAATCGAGAGAGAATTTTTTGTCAATTTTTGAGTTATTACTATGTCATTAACAGAAGTTTCATCTTTACAGGTAAAAACGCCAACATCCGGACAGCCATATAACACATAGCCATACAGGTTGATCCACCATTTTTTAGCGGTACATTTGCCTATTGTAAAATTAAGGGCATCACCTGCGCCAAGTGAATCGGTAATACCTTCAGCAAAGTGATACAACATTCCCTGTGTTGTACTCGTGTTATCAAAATTATCAACCTGTGCATCACCATACCATGTAGTCCCCGAGCCTCCAATCGATCCGATTGCCGCATGTTTTAAAGCAGTATACGATAAATTACCACTATTTGAGGGTGACGCATTTGAACAGCTTCCCATCATTACTATGGTAGGATATTCATCACTAAAGGTTGCCATTGTGGTAGATTTCATAATAGATGAAGCGCCGGTTGCGTTGCCATGAGTCATCCAGAGCATCAGACCATGCTTGAGTTCTTTCCATGCATTTTTAACCGCAGTTTCATTACAGTCACTCTCATCAGGGTCACCGTTCGTCATATCATAAATCCGGTAATTATCCCACCCGTTCGGATCAAGAAATTTTGTTTTAATCTCTTCAAACAGGGGATACCCGGGTGTCTGGTCATCATATGGTTTTTCAGCAATAAAACAGAACTTTCGCCAATCTATCTCACTTTGCGGCGAATTTTCATAATCAATGACTCTCTGCAGAATTTTATCAAGGGTAGTCATATCATCGTTATACACAGGTATTCTTGAAGCACTAACTTCTGCAATAAGATCATCTTTCCATGGCCCGGTTAATTCCGAATAGTAAAAATCCGTAGCCCTGGCTCTGGTATCAGAATTGTACATAGGTACCTTGCCGCTGCTTGTACTCGGATTGCCTACTAAAAGGACATACTCAATAGCCTTTTCTTCATAATTATCCTGAAGCCATTGTCTCATATTCTCTGCAGCGGTATTGCCGGTTCCTCCACCCCATGTATCTTCTGTTATTATTGAAGTCTCAAAACCATGGTCTGTTTTTGATTGTTTCAATGCTTCAAGGTTCTGGGAACTGGCTTCTATTGAAGATTCTGTCATGATAATGTAGGAGGTTTTATCGGTAAATGAGAAAGTAGAATTATAGGCAGATGCCATGTCATTATAATTTATAACCAGTTTTCTAGCCAGTTTTTTGAATTTTATTGGGATTTTATACCTGGTCGCTACAGCGTTAGAGCTTCTTGCAACGTTTACTACAAGCTTTCCACCGGTTATACATTTCAATTTACCTGAAGCAGGATTGTATTTACTGAAATAAACACGAACCCTGACAATTTTATAACACCGCATTTGTGATACTGTTACATCCTGAATGTAATTATCCGGATAATAGGTATTGCTGGAATAAATAGCAACATCTTTTCCATTAACAATATTCCTGTTCTCCGGCCATACAGGGCCATTAATTGACATAGGAGGCCTTGCCGGTTTAATACTGAAACTTCCTTCAAGACTTTTTTCTGTAAGTCCTTGTATTTCAAAGGAAACTGAAGAGAGATCCGCATCCGGCGGTACTAAAAAGGAATAACTCATGGAAGGAAGAGCCGGACAGCCGGGATCACCGTAAAGCTTGTTATTAATGAATTTTGCATAGCCATTAACAACCTTAACGGCAACACCTTTTTCAGGTACAGATACAGAAATACCTGCATGCAGCACAAAAACCAAAGAAATAAGAATTAGAAATAATAAGAATCTTTTACCCATACCCCCCCCTTGTGTAATGAGTATTTTAACAATAGTATAGAGTTTTACAGCAAATAAAATCAGAACTGTTATTAGGTTCTGTGAGACATTGGTGTGTTAATTTTTAATGAGCCCCCTATTTCTATTTGATAATATAAGCATAATGTAGGGATAAATTGAAAGAAATTTTGATTTAATCTAAATTAGTTTTTTTTGTATCGTTGTTATTGCTTGCCGCTATTTTCTTAGCGCTTAACACAAACAATTAGAAGGCTGTCCCGTAATAGACGGTTAAAATAATCAGGGAAATTAGAGTAATTTATTTACTCATTCTGATTTAAATCCGGTTTATTAACCGAATACCCTTTCGGGGGTTCGAAAAGGCTTGCAGGCAGTTTTTTCTTTTCAGAGCTCAAAAAAGCAGTCTCTCGTGAGGGCTTACCGTCATCAAACTCGGTAACGAGTACAGGAAAACCATTCAGTTTATCACTATACGAATAGGGATTGTCAATTGCGCTGAGAAACGGATTCCCCTTCATTGATTCCATAAGGCTTTTAAAAAATTCATTCATTGCAGTAAATGCGGCAACCGTTTCCTTGCTATTCTTAAAACTCCCCCATTGTGCCACCCACATTTCACGTACTTTTTCACCACTGCGTTCAACTTCATATTTGGTACAGGGATAGCCATTGATTTTTTTCTTCCGGCCGGTATTTTTAAAGGTAGTTTCTTCCTTAGCGTCCTGCATCATTGCTCCCATCTGCTGTTTCATCATACCTTCAAACATAGCGCGCTGCTCCTCAGGCATTTGCGCAAGCTGTGCTTCCATCTGCTGCATCGCGTCATTTATAGCACCACCCATTTTCGCAAGTGTTTCCTTGGTAATCTCGGTGTATTCCTTCTTTTTATTATCAACAGCCCAGATCAACTCTTTATCACCCCTGAATATGGTGTAGGATTTCTGTTCCTCTCCATACACCTGCATAGTGATGTTTTTACCTGAGATATACATACTCCCTGTTTGCGCAGGTTCATCCGTTTTGAGATTCTTTGATTCAAACTGTAATCGAAGCCCGGCCCAGAGCGACATAACAATTGCCGAAAAAGCTATACTTAGTACCATTTTCTTAACCATATTACATCCTTTTCTAATGACTTTTTTATATGGTTATCAGTCATAATATACATTAATCATCTATGGTAAAATAACCTCCCCAAGCACTATGGTGTTCACTGAAAAATTTACTCGTTCCTTAAACTGGAAATTAGCTTTACTTTCCCCTTCAAACTTAACTGGCATAGTATAAACATCCGGTACTACACCCTTACCTGTTTTTCGAGCTCGCGCTGATGACAACAACCATTCTTCTGGTGAAAGTCAACTCATGAGCATGACTTGGTGTATTGTAATGTTTATTCTTAAAAACTTTTTTAGACATTCTTTTAAATTACTTTCTGGCATTATGGTAAAACTGGATCACAGATCCAGGCCACTCTTTCTGCTTTTTTAGTCACACAGATCCAGGGCACTTGCGAAATATACAACAATTGTTAATGTTATAAACTTAATGTCCTAATTTCACTATCTCATTCATGATATAGCCGCCGGAGCAGAGGCTGAAACACTCCTCGCAGGAGATGCATTCATCAATTTTCCCCGGCATAAAAGCAATCTTCCGGTTTACTCCCCTGCCCTTGAAGTAAACCACATTCTT
The DNA here is from genome assembly GCA_965372145.1 of uncultured bacterium. Lineage (GTDB taxonomy): Bacteria > Fibrobacterota > Chitinivibrionia > Chitinivibrionales > JANQEN01 > CBDVBE01. The sequence continues at coordinate 14,744 of CBDVBE010000100.1, forward strand.
CTTCTTTACCTCTGCGCAATATCTCACACACATGCCGCATAAGTTGCAGTCATCCTGTACCAGTGCGAAGCGGGATTCTGTGATACCATACTCTTCAGCCAGATGCTGGGTAGTAGGCCAGAGCAGCTCAATAAGCATCCTGCGAATCTTTATCACCTTTTCGGTCCTGGTCTCAACAATCAATCCCTCCTCTACCGGATACACACAGGATGCCACCAGCTTTTTTCTTGTACCCCTGGTTATCTCCACCATACACAAACGGCAGGAGCCGCGCGGCTGTAATTTTTCGGTGTAACACAGGGTCGGTATATGTATCTCAGGATCGGTCTTTGCTGCTTCAAGAATGGTCATACCTTCTTTGCATGTTATATCTTTACCATCGATCGTCAGCGTTACTTCTTTCATGACAATTATCTCCTTTTAATCTCCCCTATCAGGAAATCCCTACAGATGTACCCTCAGAAATCTTTTCCACAGCATCGAATTTTTTAGGACAGGCAATAATGCATGCGCCGCATTTAATGCATTTTTCCAAATCTATCTCAAAAACTTTTTTCTCTACCTGGATAATCGCATCGACCGGGCAATTCTTCTTACACAATCCGCATCCTTTGCACTTCTCAGGATCAATATGATACTTAATCATAGCATTACACACATTGGCCGGACAGCGCTTCTCGTTAATATGCGCTTCATATTCATCTCTGAAATATTTAATAGTACTTAGAATCGGGTTTGCAGCAGTTTGGCCAAGAGCGCACAGGGAAGCCTCATGCACAACCTCAGCGATCTCTTCCAGAAGCTCAATATCGCCCTCTTTTCCCTCACCTGCGGTGATTCTATTCAGTATCTCCAGCATCCGGCGGAGGCCTTCCCTGCAGGGAGAGCATTTACCACATGACTCATGTGCGAGGAAATCCGTGTAATATCTGGCAGTATCCACCATACAAGTGTCTTCATCCATGACAATCATACCGCCTGATCCCATCATTGAGCCTGCCTCATACAGCTTATCAAAATCAACGGGAAGGTCGAGCAGGTTCTCGGGGATAACCCCGCCTGAAGGGCCGCCGGTCTGCACTGCCTTGAATTTCTTTCCATTCGGTATGCCGCTGCCTATTTTAAAGATGATATCTCTCAGCGTTATACCCATGGGAACTTCCACCAGGCCGGTATTATTCACCTTACCGACAAGTGAAAAGATTTTGGTTCCCTTGCTATCTTCAGTACCCATGCTTCTGAACCACTCAACCCCATTATTAATGATGAACGGTACGTTTGCCCATGTCTCAACATTATTGAGGCAACTCGGCTTATCCCACAGTCCCTGTATGGAAGTATGTATATATTTAGGTCTTGGCTCACCTACTTCACCCTCAATAGCACTCATAAGGGCACTTGATTCACCCGAAACAAAAGCGCCGGCTCCCCTGTGAATCGTTATATCAAAGTTAAATCCGGAGCCGAAAATATTTTTACCCAGCAGGCCACATTCCCTGGCCTTCTCTATTGCAAGCCGGGTGTTATCCAGAGCAAGGGGATACTCCTCACGCAGATAAATAAATCCCTCATTCGCACCAATGGCATACGCACCGATAATAAGGCCTTCAAGCACGCTGTGCGGGTTACCTTCCAGAATACTTCTGTCCATGTATGCCCCGGGGTCCCCTTCGTCAGCATTTACGAGCACATACTTCGTTTTTCCCGGTGCGTTGCGTGTTGTTTCCCACTTTACACCTGCAGGGAAACCTCCACCACCGCGGCCTCTGAGATTGGCATCCTTTACAGTCTGTATAACTTCATCCCGGCTCATCCCGGTCAGGACCTTTGCCAGCGCACGGTAACCGTCAATGGCAATGTAATCATTGATGCTTGTGGGATCAATGAGCGGATTATTTTCAAGAAGCACCCGTTTCTGATATTTATAAAACGGTACATCCTCCACAATCTTAATTAATTCCCCGGTCTCAATATCCTTATATAACAACCTTTCAACGACCTCATTAGTAACTAACGTTTTCTCGACTATTTCAGGAACATCTTCCACTTTTGTCCCAAGGTAGCATATCTTCTCCGGAAGGATTACCACTATTGGCCCTCTTTCACAAAAGCCGTGAC
>CBDVBE010000101.1:0-16833 GCA_965372145.1 uncultured bacterium
ATAAGATGTATAAGAATTTGCTTAAAGAATTTAGAAATAGAGTAGAAAAGAAAAAGATATTACATAAAACAGTCGATTAGCCAAGGTTACCCTGCTTGACAGGTACTTTCAAATTCCGAGCGTGAGGAAAAAATGTTGACCGACTCTTCAAGGTTAACAATAGAGAAAATTCCCTGAATATCCTCACTCGGGCCAAAAATGACAAGCTTACCCTGCGCATTTCCAAGCCTTTTCTGGAAGTTGAGAAGAAGGGTAATAGCGCTTGAGTCGATATATGAGGTATTCGTCAGATCAAGTGCAACACAAGGATTTTGATTTCTTTCAACTTTTTCAAATACTTTGCGAATATCGTTGAGTACCCGTACAACAAATGCACCGTCGATACCGACAATATCCCACATATTCCATTTTTCTGTTGAAATGTTCATAGCTCAACCCTCCACCTGATTAGAAAAGATTTCTTTGGAAAGTAACAAGAAAATAGGGTAGTAGATATACGAAAGTCAAGGGGAGAGCTTAAAATGATTGTTTTGGGAATTGGTGCCTGTCCGAGAACCAGGTTTTTGAATACATTGTCCGTTCTGAAGCATAGAGTGTTCCAGACCTCTTGTCTGTTTCTATTTTGCCCCTGATGCTTTCCGGCCAGGCACTAATTACCCACAGAGGCGGATAAATCTCCCACAGGGGGATAATTCATAGTGAAAATACCCTAAAGGGCACTTTGTAAATTTTCTACAACGACAAAAACTGAAAATAAATAAAAATAAAGGAATATTATCAAGAAATATTTGCATGTAATGTAAGGATTTATAGTTATTTTTATATAGGAGTAAAACATATGCCGGAAATAAGTAGATTTTATGGAATAGTGATTGCGATGTTTTTCAGTGAGCATAATCCACCACATTTTCATGCTCGTTATGGAAAATATAAAGCAGCAATCAGGATAGATGACTTTACTTTATCAGAAGGTACATTACCTCCTCGTGTACTTGGGTTGGTAGTGGAATGGGCTGCTAAACACAAGGAAGAACTCATTGAAGATTGGGAACATGCAAGGAATGAACAAACACTTAATAAGATAGAACCTCTGGAATAGGAGGATAAATATGAGTTATGATGTAATATCCGCAAATTATGTTAAGGATTATACTATTAGAGTCACATTTGAAAATGGGAAATCGGGTATAATTGACTTTTTACCGTATATTAAAAAAGGTGGTATTTATAGTAAGCTGAAAGATATTGACTATTTTAAACGTTTCCATATAAACGACGAACTCGGAATAATAACATGGGAAAATGAAATTGATATCGCACCTGAAACGCTGTATTCTGTTGCAACAGGCGAACCGTTACCTGAGTGGATGTACCCTGCAGATGATTTGAAAAAAGCAGAAAAAATTAATGGAAGACATTTTAAAAAGAATTAAACGCGCAGTAATTGCAGGGCATTATGTTTTCAGTCGAAAAGCCCGTATTGAATAGGAAATAGATCACCTGCATTAAATTGATGTTGTTGAATCGATTTTAAACGCCGTTGCGATTTATAAAAAAATCCGGTCAACCAGTCCCGAAAAAACATCGACCAAGGAATTGTTGTATATAATATTAAGTACAAACTTAGATGGATTACCGATTTATACAAAAGGTAAACTGGTTAATGAAAAAGGACAAGACACCTATTATTTCCTTGTTTCATCGAAAAAAGCATTATAGGAAAAACTATGAATAAATTACAAATAAGTAAATGTCCAAGTTGTGGCAGTAAGAATCTTAAGAAGGTTCGAAAAGATTGGAAAAGTACTGAACTGAAAAATAATTATACCGTACCATCTTTAGAATATTTTGAGTGTCCGGATTGTGGCGAAGAGCTATTCGATCGTGATGCCATGAACCAAATTGAACAATACTCACCAAATTTTAAAAAGCATCGCTCGAAAAGTAAAATTGCTGCATAGCGGAATGACCTCATTTGCCGGACTGGTAACGGATTCTTTCTTAAGAATTCACAGCATACTCCGCACCTTCACCGCACCATTCCGATCTATTCTCACGATTACCGCACCATTTATTTCTGTTGATAATGTCCGGTTATATGCAGTTTTTATAAATTCGAAGCGTTTGCCCTGACCAAGATATATAGAGGTAGTATTATCAATTTGTATAACGGTACTATCCAATTGTACTGTTGAAGGTTTATTGAATGAATTAATAAATACTTGTGTGCCGCTGCATGACAGCTTTAGCATCGCAGGCCTAGGTGCCGAATACCATGAGGCATCATTTTCATGATAATATACCGTACAGGTACACGCTTTCGCGGGGATGATTTGCCAGCCTGATCGTGTCCTGATATGGTCGATATCGAGCGAGTTAAGATACAGGTCGAGGTTTTCTTTTACCGGATAATCATTTACACTGTTACAACTGATTACATTTCGCGGCGTCATGTTCGTACATACCGGATCAAGATCATGGACGACATTTTTTTCTACGGATGGTAAAAGTATTGCGTCCATTTTTTTTAACATATGGTGGCGAAGCCAGGGTTCGAGGATGTACTTATAGGTAGCAGCCGGGGATTTTTTGGCAGTAGAGCTAACAAGCCATATTTTTCTATTGGGGAATCGAATTCCTATAGGAGAATTTTTGTTAGCATTAAAAAAAACGATCTCCGTATATGACGTCGATGTATTCCTGAGAATAATAATAGGAACCATAAGAAATAGACAGAGGGCCATCCAGCGTAGATACCGGATTTGATAGGTACGGTTGACTGCCGCAAATCCCAGAACCATAAGGCTGTAAACTATGAAAAATTCGGTGTAGGGTACCGGTACCCCAACAGATGCCCAGGGGATAAAGCGCGACAGTTCGGCAAGGCCGGTGATACAAAAGAGAAAAAATTCGGTTCCCCGCATGATAATAAGAGCCAGAGGCTGCCAGAGCATCTGCATTATAATGCCTGCAAAGAAGGTATTCATTGCAAGGCCCATGAGCAGAACCGCAAATATATTAGCGAACAGGCCATACAGAGAGATACGGCCAAAGTAATACACGATAATCGGTAATGTCGCGATAAAGCCGGCACAGGAAACAAAGAATGGATTAAAAAAAGTTTTTATACAGAGTGATACTATCTCATTATGGCAGGTTGGCATTAACTGTCGATTAAAGATAAAGAAAAGAGTTATTATCCCGAATGTCGCGGCAAAGGATAGTTGAAAACCCGGAGTAAAGAGGCTTGCCGGTGACATGATAAGCCAGATAATACCTGCAACACCCAGTGAATTGATAACATGATTATTCCTCTGAAACAGGGTTGAGAGAAGAATAAGGGTGGCCATAATAACGGCACGAAAAAGAGACGGTATAAATCCGATAAAAAACAGGTAACACCAGATGAAAAGAATGGTGCTGAGGATTTTATACACCCGTGCGATTGGAAGTATTGAAAGCAGCAGCCATATACTTGAAATCAGTATCGCAACATGGAGGCCTGAGATGGCTAACAGGTGATATATACCGGCATCGCGAAAGATCGATTTTACGTGTGGTGTCAGGTTATTTTTTTCACCCAGGAATGCTGCCTGAAGTATTCCCTTCAGTGCCGGATTAGTAACATGTGCAATCGTTTTTAAAACGGTTGTTCGAGTGAAACGCGCAACTCGTGTTACCGGTGAAGTTGATGGAACTATGGTGAGAAGAGTATCAATTCTGAATCGACCGCTTATATTATTTGCCAGGAGCGTAGTGTATTCGTTAAATGCATGCGGATTTGCCGGAGGGTGCGGCAGGTATAATTGACCGGAACAGGTTATATACCCATAGGAGGGAGGTGTAATGTCCCCGGAGCATTTGAAGGTATTGCCATGTAAACGAAGGGTATCTGAATTTGTATACAGTTTATCAGCTTTCAGGAGGAAGGAATACTTTCTCTTTGCATACAACGGTGTGGAAATAACTTTTCCGGAGATATATACTTGCTCCTCTTCACCTGTATGTCTTTCCAGTTGAGTGGAGAATGAATCCTGGTTATGTTGTTGAATGGAGAATGCCGTAAAACCGGTTAAAAAGAACATGATAATTTTAATTTGAATATTTTTACAAATAAGAGTTACCAGTAACGATAAAATGATTGCATGGAATAGAATGTTATTATATAATGATGGTAACCTGAGCGATGGGAATACGTTTGCGCAGATGATACCGCATGAGAGGGATATCCACCCGATAAATGCGGGTAAATTGTTCCATATGGTAAGGGTGGAGAATATAGTAAGAAATTTTTGAATGCTGTTTTTCATAATTAGAAATGTCTGTTGAATTTAGACCACTTAAGGATAGCTCTTAACAAAATATTTGAAATGTGGTAGATGGTTCGACTACGCTCACCATGACTATTATAATTAGTTTCTGTTAAATATTGACAGATGACAGTCATTCCCGCATGTTTTTGGCGGGAATCCATGCCCTTAAACACTTAAAAAGCTGGATTCCGGCCAAAAGCATGCCGGAATGACATTCAAAACAAGCTATATTTAACAGATACTAATTACATGGTTGATGGTTCGACTACGCTCACCATGACTATTATAATTACATGGTTGATGTTTTGACTACGCTCACCATGACTATTATAATTAAATAGATACTATTTGCTGATGTGTAATCAGTATAGTTTAATATACAATTTTAATTTTTACCCGGGTTGAAGAATGGAAGAATCGTTTTCTATAAAAGTTGAAGAAAATAGCAGTTATACCCTATGCATGGTGTACGGCTCTGTTTTAAGTTCCTCATTTAAAGTATTTCAGGATACGCTTAAAGAATCTTTGCATAAGAAAAATGAGGTTAAAAAATATTTTGTGGTTGATTATTCACAGGTGACAATGTTTACCTCAACCTGTATTAATGTAATTATTTCGATTAATGAAGATATTGAAGAAGGTAACTGGGAACTGATAATTATATCACTGCGGCTGGATATCAGTGACCTGCTTGATGTAACCGGTTTCAGCAGGATCCATCCGGTGTACAACAGTTTCCATGCTTTTTTAGAAGATAAAGGTATTAATTTATAAAAGCGATAGAGAGACATGATTGAAAACAAAAAGGATGTTACTATACTTGTGGTCGATGATGAACCGGAAATCCGGAGTTTGATTGCAGACTTTCTTGAGGATGATGAAGGGTATACTGTTCTTACCGCAGTGGATGGTATTGATGCATTGGAGAATGTCCTGCCGAATAATACTGTTGATCTTGTACTCTCGGATATTAATATGCCCCGTATGAAAGGGTTCGAACTACTCCATGAAGTGAAGAAATCCTATCCTGCTATAAAACGTGTTCTTATTACGGCATATAATGTTGAGGATTACTTCGAACTGGCAATGGAACAGGATGTGGGCAATATCTTTGTAAAAACAACCCCATTCAATTTTAAGGAGCTCTCAACAATTCTTCAAAATCTTCTGACAAACGATATCTTTGGTGCTGACCGTTATATGCATGAAAATTTTAAAAGGCATATGTTCTCGGTTGCCCGTGGTGATGCGCTTCAACAGAATGCAGATGAGGTAATTAATAGCCTGCCTGCCGGAGTAGAGACCAAGAAACTGGAACTGGTCCTTGTTGAATTGCTGACGAATGCAATTTTTTACGGCATACGTGGAGAATCGCCTGAACGGAAAGAGACGTGGGATCATGAATTTGAATTAAGTGAAAACGAGGCAATTCAGATACAGGTTTTGTGGGATGACAAAAAGTATGCTATATCGATTAACGATAGAGGCGGCAGGCTTAAGAAACAGGATGTCCTCTATTGGCTTCACCGTCAAATAGGCAAAGACGAACAGGGGCTTCCTATCGGTATCATGGACTCCCATGGACGCGGGTTGTTTATTGCACGAAAATATATTGACAGATTATTGATCAATATTGCCACGAATGAAAGGACAGAGATTATAATAATTAATTATTACAATGAAGCGTACAGCGGTTTTAAACCATTGTATATTAATGAGATATGATTATTTCCTCCCGAGTTCCCCTACATTTTAATAACAGTTCTCTTATCGATTATCTTTCAACCCGCTTTACTTACCTTTCGTATGACCAGTGGCGCAGCCGTATTGCTGAGGCAAGAATTCAATGCAACAATATACAGGCTCACGGAGATACAATTATAAAAGCAGATGATGTTATTTCTTATGATATGCCTGAATTTATTGAACCTCCCGCAGATCTTAACTATAAAATCGTATATGAAGATTCCTGGCTGCTTGGTATTGATAAGCCGGGAAATCTTCTGGTACACCACAAAGGCCGGTCATTTAAATCAAATCTTATCTATCATCTCCGATTTGTACATGATCCGGCTTATCCTCTGGCCGGGGTAATCAATCGGCTCGATAGAGAAACCTCGGGTATTGTCCTCATTGCAAAAGAAAAAGAGACACTTCGCCTTATGAACAGGCTCGTCGCAGAAAAGAGACTTACCAAGGAATATCATGCCATAGTACATGGTGTTCCGGAACCACCCTCAGGTGCTATAGATCTCCCCATTGGCCGAATGCCCGATTCTAAAATATCCTATCGTTATGGTATTGGCGGTGAGAAAACGAAAGAGGCATATACCCGGTATGAAACAATCAGTCATGTTGGCGAGAAGTATACATTTGTCCTGTTATTACCACAAACAGGCAGAACACATCAGTTGCGGGTACATATGGCAGCGATTGGAAATACAATAGTGGGTGATAAGCTGTACGGGATGTCCGACGATGAGTTCAGCCGCTGGCGGGATGATCCGGACTCCTTTGCCGGCACACTCATCCTTCCCCGCCAGGCGCTTCATTGTTCATCAGTCAATTTTTTGCATCCACACACTAAAAAGAGGTGTGAAATAGCAGTGCCGCTTCCCGAAGATATGAAGACATTTATGCAATATTCCTGAAATAAATACGTATATTTATAGAAGGAGGCATGTTTTATATTTTCCCGTTGACATGCTTGCAGCCGTTATGTATTTAATAAGACTAATAATTTACAAAAGATAACAAGGGATCCTATCAAATCACATAATCCAGGGGGGTTATTATGTATTCACGAGTTTGTATGCTGCTGTATGCCGGTGCGTTGTTCCTATCACTCTATGCGCAGGGCGATGATATACAGGTAGTACGATCAATTCTTGAAGCCAATAATAAAGCTGAGTGGAATCTTGATGAGGTAGCAACGATTAGAGAAGGTCGGGTAGTCGCCCTTAATCTCAATAATAAAGAGTTTGGCAAGCCCGGTCTATTAACACTGCCTCCCGGGATCGGTCAACTTTCTGAGCTGACTTCACTCACTATAAACGATAATGATTTGGCAGTGATCCCAAAAGAATTGTTTAATTGCACAAAGCTTACCCGGTTGGAGATACAGAATAATTCTATAATGGACCTGCCTGCCGGTATCAGCAAACTTGCTACTTTGCAGGTACTCGATTTAAGGAATAACCAGTTAGCTGAATTGCCCGCTGAGATTGGGAAATTAAGAAATCTAAGAATCCTTCAGTTATGGGGAAATAATTTTACTAAATTACCTTCTGAAATCGGTAATCTTGCTTCACTTAAGGAGTTGTACCTTAAGGGAAACCGTTTAACAGACCTGCCGGTAAGAATTACAAAGCTTAAAATTAAATATCTCGACGTTCTGGATAATAAATTATGCAATCCGACTCCCGTGGTCCATAGATGGTTAATGAAGTTCGATGATAAATATAAACGGCTACAGAAATGTGTTGGTGAAAAAAGGTTTCATTAGAAATATAGAATTAAAACCTGGTGAATATCAGATTGCAATTTAAAAGGAGTGTTTAGTTTACCCTATAAAAAGTAATTTATAGCAGTTATTTAAATAAAGCGAGTAGGGATTTTGTTTCTATTCCTTAGAATCTTTAGGAGTTGTAGTAAAGGATTCAACATCCATTAGAATTTCATCTTCAAGTTTGTCTTCTTCATCGAGATATGCTCTCTTTTGTTCCTGTGATAGTCTATCAATCTCCTCCTCAATTTCCTCCATAAAGAGTGTACGGGTTTTTTCGTCTAATTTTTTCAGGATTTCCTGGATTTCTAAAACGCCGGCAATATTTACCTTTTTCACAGAAGTCAGATATTGAACATACGCGAGTATATCTATATCCTTAAGAGAATAAAGGCGTCTATTACCATCAGTACGGGAAGGTTTTATTAATCCCCGTTCCTCATATATTCGAAGTAAACGCGGTTTTACACCTAATATTTCAGCTACAGAACCAATGGTAAATAGTGGTTTTTGTGGATCAATCTCTCTTGGCATGATATAAATCCTTTTCCCTTTAGAGTAAGTTATTTAATTATAAAATAACTTTTTTTTAAGCAAATATGCGTTTTTTTTAAAGGGTATAAATAGAGTAACTGGTTTTTAGTTACCTTTTTAATGTTGCAAAAATACCAATTGTTTATTATATGTACATTACATACAAAGGGTATATATAGTGTTAGAATAAATGCAATTGACATGGTTTTATATTCAAAATATCCAGAACTGTTTAAAAATGACTCAGTTTTCTTTAAAAGTTTTACTACGCCGCCCTTACGTGTCAGTTCTATTATGAAGATTGCTTTTACTTACCCTCCTTCTTCTTGGTCCTGATTTCCTTTCTCCTGTAATTGTTGTTCAGCGTGTTAGATTTATCCACAGATGAGACATATTTATGTTTATCAGTGTCATAGGTTAATAACCCGGATTCTATTTTTTTAATTAAAGACATACTTGTTTTTTTTTCTGTAGATGATTCTTTTCTCATCTCCACCTCCTAAACACCATAAATACTGAATTTTAGTTCTTTTTCTCTCTAATTCATCGGCTATCTATAATTTGCACGGTTGTTGCCTGAGGACCTTTAATCCCATGTTCTTCAGAGAATCTTACACCTGCAACTGTATGAATTCTGTTAAAATCTCTATGAAGCACACTGTTACGATGAAAATAGACATTACGACCGTCTGTCGTTTGCAGGAAACCATAGTACTTTGAATGAGACACCATGCTTACTACAGCCTGTACTTCCTGCTGCGGGTGTTTTTTTATGTTAATGCGTTGCTTTTTTTTAAATTCCTTTAATTGCCGAATAGCGACATTGAATGCATTGCGTATTTCCCGGTCAAGCGTAGTATGCTTTTCACCCCTGTTTGAATTATTATCTACTATAATATTTTTTGGTGGTATGTTAATATCAAGCATCACCCGGAATGGCCTGCCGATTTTCTGATGTTTATGATTCTTTTCAACAACAATCCGGCAACTGCCGATATAATCACAAAACTCCTCCAGCTTTTTTGATTTTATACGTATCAATTCTTCATGCTGACTTGTTTTACGAATATTTCGAAAGGTTATTTCAAGAGGTACTCTCATAAGACAACCTTTTCTGGAATTGTTGATTTTTAAATAAATAGCGTATCCTATATGAGAACTGGGTATTAACGCAAGATTTTACCAGAAGGTGGTATAATCCAGGCGGTGTTTGTATCAAGTTGAGTATAACGTCTCTTTTCATGGTAAAACCAAGCATCATAGGCTGTATGTTGATTAATGGTGTCAATTTTGTGTAAAATTCAGGTAATAATAAAATGATCTTTTTAACAAATATGAGTTTTTTAAGGGTATAAATACAGAAATTGGTTTTTAGTTACCTATTGTTTGTTGCAAAACTACTTGTGAATTAGTATATTACATTACATGTTAGGGATATATAAAATGTCGTTTGTAAGGTAATTAAATAAAAATATACATTCAGCAGACTATACATTCAATATAGTAAATAAAATGCCACCATATAGTTTATAAGATATAACCAAATAGTTATAAGTAGGAATAATAATGATTTGGGGGTTATTGGGGTTATTATGGAAAGTGGGCAATCACTTTGTAATCATGATTCGCTGATGCAAGCAGTTGTAAACGTGCTGAAAAAAGCTGAATTTACAGACATAAGAGCGAATTTTACTGATTTTAAAAATCCCGATGTGGTGGGAAAAGAGGTGAATGGAAAAGGATTCATTCCTGACATAACAGCGCGCAAAGGGATTGAGTTTTTAATGGAAATTGAGACAGAGGATTCCATTGGTGACAGATATACTGACGTGAAGTGGGTAGCTTTTGATACACATGCGAGAGAAAAAAATAAAATGTTTTACATAATTGTACCGCAGGGTTTGAGCAGCAGAGTGTATGAAATAGCTGGTCAATTAAAAATATTTCCAAAAGTTACCGTGGTTTAATTTATTGAAATTTGCACCAAATTACCCAATAGGTTTATAAAGAGATTTTCAGGACAGATGCATTTGAAACAGGAGATACTTATCAATCGATATACAAATTTTATTAACCATATCAAAAATCCTTAATAATAATTGAATAAAAATGGAAAGCAGCTATTTTATCACAGGTATTAGGACAGATAGACTTATTCGGTTGGTGTTGCGTAACGGAATCAGTTTTCAGCCGAAGTATATTGCACGTTTTTTGTTTCTTTTGTCTTGTTCCCTCCAGACATCAGTTTTTTCATTTTTTGAACGGTTACGTTTTGGTAATAAAATCAGTTCAATGAAGTGCCCCGACAATCCGATTTTTATTATAGGGCACTGGCGTTCCGGTACAACATTTCTGCATCAACTTCTTAACCAGTGTCCGGAGCTCACTACGCCATCTTTTTTTCAGGTAGGCATCCCCGATTGCTTCCTTGTTTCCCGTAATTTTTTCGTACCACAGATACAATTTTTTATGTCTAATAAGCGCACTGTCGACAATGTATCCGTCGGTCTTGATGAGCCACAAGAGGATGAATACGCGCTCTTTCGTATGACAACATTTTCACCGGTTGAAAAACTTCTGTTCCCAAGAGAGCCATCGTTTTTTTTAAGTAATTGCAAATCATTTCTACCGGATAAAATGAATGAACCTTTTTGGCGAAGTGCTCTTATTTCCTTTTGCAAGAAGATAGTCTATCAAACAGGCAAGAGGATTGTATTTAAAAATCCGTTTCATTCAATGCGCATACCATATTTACGTGAAGTATTCCCTAAAGCAAAGTTTATACATATTTATCGTAATCCATTAGATGTCATTCCGTCATCGATGCATATGTGGAAAATCGTAGGAGAGCAGAATTCGTTGCGAAAGGAAAGTAAACCGCCTTCCATGGAACATCTTGTCGAAATGTACGATACAATGCTTTGGAAGATACGCAAGGATTTCATAAAATTACCGGAAAATGATCGCTGTGAAGTAAGATTTGAAGAATTAGAACTAAAGGCGATTGACACATTGAGAACTATCTGTCATGAAATTGGTGTGACATTTTCAGACGAATATAAAAACAATATGCAAGCACTCCTTAATAAGATTGGAAGATACCGCAAAAACTGCTATACATTATCAAAATATCAAAAAGAGTATAAAAAGTAAATTGAAACACCATATGAAATATTATGGTTACCATAATGATAAACACCAAGATGAGTTGAGAAATGCGCGGAAAATATATATGCCAGGCGATTATGTTGCCGCATAATGATTTGAAAAATGGGGAGGAAATGAATCATTCCATTTATAAGGGTTTTACAATATTGGTGGTTGCCTTTTTTTTCATAGTAGTTATCTTCCTGACAGGATGCGAATCCGGGCCGTATGTATATGTAAGGCATTACCAGGATAAGACTGTGATTAAAAAAGTAAAGAAAGAAATATTCATTACCTTAGAAATCTCATCAACAAGTTCAATTGACAATCGTTTGAAAATCTATAACGGATCAGAAAATACAATCGATATAATGCCTAAAAAAATCTTTCTAAAAGTGACAGGTACAAATATAATCGTTCCGATTGAAGCAAATTATCAACAGTTTATTAAGAAAAGGAAGCGATTTGCTAAATCGCTCTGTAAAAATGACAATTTCACCTATGAGTGTATGGAGAGGGTTAACAAAGTGTATGAAGAATTAATATACAATGTATATCAATTTGGAAGTATTGTTCCAGATGGAGAAGTAGAGGGCCATTTTGCCTTTGACCTGCCTGATGCGCTTAACGAGACACCTCAAAAGAAGGGGTTTGCAAACGCTTTGAAAGAAGGCAAGAAAATTAGAAACGGTGTGATCACAATAGGCGTTAATACCAGGCAAGGGATGATCGAATTTAAATTTCCCGTAGTGATACAGATATATGACACTATGGAAAATATACCTGAAAGGAGAAGACAGTATTAATAATAAAAAATGGTACGCATACATTATGTAATAAATGAAAGCGATTAAAAATTTCTATCATAAGATATTTAAACGTTAAAAGAAAAAGCAAGAGGGTTAAAAACATACTTCTAAAGGAGACATTATTATGAAACATGCAAAAACTGGCGATACAGTAAAAGTACATTATAAGGTGTGTTTAGAAAACGGAGAAATTATTGATACTTCGGTTGGCAAAAAACCATTGGAATTTATTGTCGGTCAGGGAGAGCGCAATCTCTTATTCGAAAATGCTATTATTGGTATGCAGGTGGGAGAAACAAAAAAAAACAATATTCCTCCCGAGCAAGCTTACGGTCCGTATAGAGAAGACCTTGTATTTACAACTGATATATCAAAAATTCCTAAGAAAATAACACCGAAGGTTGGAATGGTTTTGCAGATGCAGGCTGCAGATAATAAACAAATCGATTTAACAATAACCGACATTACAGAAACAACGGTCACCTTGAATGGCAACCATCCATATGCAGGTGTGACACTTATCTATGATCTGCAGTTAATAGAAATAAAATAACCAGAAGTGATACATACCGTATTAAAGGGATGTTTTATATGGCAATAGCAGAACATAAAGAAAAGCATAAGGCAATGATTGGTAATATGGTCAATATCCTATCAAACGCAGGGTTTGAAGATGTTAGAGCTGAAATTCCAGTTTGTAATAAAACTCCAAAAAGAATAGTTTTACAGGGAACCGACATTGGATACACCCCGGATATAACAGCTTTAAAAAAAGAACAGTTACACCTGTTTGATATTGAAACAGAAGAAACATTGCCTTATATACGGAATTCAAAAAAAATACATGTTTTGTCATCCTTTTCCGGACGAGTCAATGCGACATACAGCTTGGTCGTGCCTACAGGTTGTGAAGAAAAAGCCACTCATCTGCTCAACGATTTGGATATATTTGCCGGGGTAATTGAAATAGATTTAGGCTGTACCTAAAATTAACCGACTTAAATATCTGTTCAGTAAGTGCGCGATAGGCTCTGCTTTAAAGTGAAAGGGTTTGTACTACTTAACAGCGGTTTTTTTAGTGAATTTGAAACGATGGTATAGGTGATTAAATGATTCATGAATAGTTCTTAAACGGGTTGTTTATATGAATGAGATAAATATTAAACGACTGAAGAAATGGCTTGAAAAACAATCAAGCATTGCTTCAGAAGAGTATCAAAAAACAATACAGGATACGAAAGATTATGTACGGGGCGAAGATATGAATCGAAAAAAAGAGCGTAAGATAAAGAAACTAATTGAAGAATTTAAAAATAGTGATATTTCTTTTTGAACTGATTTATATGCTACTATAGAGGTGCCTATGAACACTATGTTGTTATTGATAATTTGCATTGGACTCGGTCTGGTTGTGTTGTTGCTATATAGTATGAAAAATAAAAAGAATAAAATATCAGTAATAAGTATGTCATCACCGGAACAAAAAGCATTGTTACAATTACGGGTACTTCGAAAGCAGCTTCGTGATATTACGCTCTCTGATTATAATAAAAGCTTTGGTGCTAAGTTTTACAGACGAATTAGAATTATAATGACTGTGTATATGAAGGGAAAATATGATGTAACTATTAGTGATACCATTGATAAAAATATGATGGAATATTTACTCAGTAAACATAGCGAACAAGAGAAGAATATAAAACAACTTCAGATATTTTTTAATGCGATAAACCGGATAAAACATGAAGGCAATACACACTCTGATATGTATGAAATCTATGATTCAATAATACTGTTTTTGGATGGTAACGTTGAAAAGAGAAACACTATAGAACGAAAAAAAAGTAGGACATTTTTTTGTTAATAAGTCAATAATGAAAAAGGCATAATATAAATATTCAATAACATTACATTATGAAATTGATTTTAATTGTCATAGCAGTTGGAGTGGCCGTCTTGATCATACGAGACGCTGTTAACATCTTTTTTTCATCACACAATAAAAATAAGCAGAGGAAACAATAATGAGTTTTAAGGAAGACTTACTGGGTGATCTCACTTTTTACCGTACCCGTTTTATGGAGTTACCAGAGTCACTATTTCTTCAACTATCATCAAAATATTACACTAATTTGCGAGGAATTCTGTTACGGTATATTAAAAGCCACTATTCCGTTGTGATACATACCTCTTTTGATAAGTATAAAGTGCAAATTATGACGGAAAACTGTCCGGACAAACAAAGTGAGATTGCTGGATTACACATGATGTATGTAAAACTGGAAAATCTGAATAAGGATGAAGTCAAGAAAAAAGACCTGGAACGGCTGTATGATGTTATGATAACTTTACTTACAGAGAACACAAAGCGGACGTGACTTTACTGTTACGGCGAAAAACCGGATACAATCTTTTAAAAGGGAATAATGTAATGAAGGAAATTATCTTACCAATATCAATTTCAGAAGGAGAGGTGATACGTCGTTTGGGTTATAGTTCGATACAAAGGGTTAGTAACAGAACAAAAAGCGGTGTGCACAATGCAATTAAGGATGTGGTGAAAGCATCAGATACAAGAACCGCATATAAATATTTTCCAGTCACAAAGAGAGACAAACGTTATGTTGAGATTGACAACAGGGTAAAGCTTTCAAGTAAAAAGATTGCCGGAGCATTAAAGGGGTGCGATAGTGTCGCTGTTTTTGTTACAACATTAGGAAGCACTATTGACGCATTAATTAATAATGACAATAAAATCAAAATGCATAAAAGGATTCTTATTGATGCTGTCGCCTCTTGTGTTGCAGAATCACAGGCCGAGCATATACAGCAGGCTATTAATAACCTGATAGAAGGGGAAAAGGGCACCACCGAACGCTACAGCCCTGGGTATTGCGATTGGCCGTTGCAGGAACAGAAGAAGCTTTTCGGTCTTTTACCTGAAAATCCTGCTTCTGTATCATTGTCATCAACCTGCCTGATGTCACCCCGTAAATCAATATCAGGGATTATTGGTATCGGGTCATCTGGTGAGGTTAAGAAATATGGCAATGCATGTAAAACCTGTAAAAACGTATCATGCCTACATAGGAGGAATAGCTAATGAATAAAAAGATGTATAACCATGATTTTCGATACATGCCGTTAAAACAGGAAGAGATAGAAAAGATTCATAAAGCAACAATGTATATCTTTGAGGATGTTGGTTTCAAAGTATACGAACCTGAAGCATTTGAATTGTTTAAAAAAGCTGGTGCAATGGTCGATTCTGACGAGAGAATTGTACGTCTGAAAGAATCAACCGTTACTGATATTATTAAGTCAACTCCTTCTCAGGTGACCTTGTATGGGAGAGATGATAAACATAATGCATACCTTGGCACTGGAAAAGTATATCTTGGCACTGGTGGAACAGCATTAAATGTGCTTGATTTTAAAACCCAGGAATGCCGGCCGGCAACACTGAGGGACCTGGTTGATATAATCAGAATTACAGACAAAATGAAATATGTACATATAATGCTACTGCCGACGTATCCGAATGAATTATCGGTTGAAGAGGTAGATGTTAACCGGTTTTTCAGCGGTTTTATGTATACAAAAAAACATGTCATGGGTGGGGTGTATACTGCACAGGGAATTCGTGATGTTATTGCAATGGCTGAGCACATTGCCGGTTCACCACAATCCCTGCGGGAACGACCGTTTCTATCAATGATCACCTGCGGTATCAGCCCGCTGTGTCTTGATCGAAAATATGGTTCATTTATGATGCAGATAGCTCGTGAAGGTATTCCCCTGGTTGTCCCTGTTGAACCGTTGTGCGGGGCCACATCGCCGATAACACTCGGCGGTAATCTGGTGATTCAAAATTGTGATTCCCTGATCCATATTATGTTGACACAACTGGTAAATCCGGGAACTCCGGTTATTTATGGGTGTGTGGCAACATCAACCGACCTGAGAGATATGACCTATTTGGGTGGGCCTGTCGAAAGCGGCCTTCTTAATGCGGCTTCTGCTCAATTGTCTCACTATTACGGCATACCGTGTTATACTACCGCAGGAATCAGCGATTCTAAAACGCTTGATGCACAATGCGGCTATGAATCAGCAATTAATAATCTGCTTGTTGCCATGGCAGGAGCGGATTTTATCCATGACGCGGCCGGCCTTATGGAATTCGCCCTTACCGTGAGCAAGGAAAAACTGGTTATTGATAATGAGATACTCGGCATGGCGCTTCGGGCTGCGGAAGGTATTAAAATTAACGATGAGACACTGGCGCTGGATGCGATAAAAAAGGCTGGGCCCGGTGGAAATTTCGTCAGGTCGCGGCATACGCGAAAAAATATGCACCGTGAACACTATAAGCCGCAGTTAAGCGACAGAGATAAGCGTAAAAGCTGGGAGCAAAGCGGCGCGTATACAACGGCAGAGAGCGCACACGGGATAGTCAAACGGTTAATTGCCGAGCCGACAAAACAGCACCTTTCGCAATCAGTAGTGGAAAGCTTAATGAATC
>CBDVBE010000102.1:0-16831 GCA_965372145.1 uncultured bacterium
GCGGATTGGGGATTGAAAAAATCCAAAATCCAAAATCCAAAATCTAAAATCAAAGAACCCTTCTCTGTTTAAGCTCCTTATAGAGGCCCATGTCATTTGAAACAACGGAACCGTCATCAAATTCAAGAACAGGGAGCAAAGGATTTTTAAGTCCTGCATTTGTAAGTAAAGTAATCAATCCCTGCATAATCTCCGGCTCCTCGCTTTTTTTTTCGAGAAATTCTACGCCACCATCATTAAGACGCTGTTTAATATCATCGCACTTTGGGCAGAATGATTTCGTATAAAGTACCAGCAAAATATGTCTCCTTATTTTGGAAAATTTACTAAAAAAGATGCCAAACCAGCTTAAAGATTAAACTTTATTTAAAATTAAAATGCCGCGTTCAAAAAAGCAACAAACTTAGCAGCAGATTTCATAGTAACCTCTGATAACTGCGTACGTCAATCAAAAATGGAGCCTATAAATACACCAATATGAGTAATTACTGATTTCGGATAGTACAGGTGCCAACAACTGAACTCAATAATTCCTGAAAATATTTTATTTCCTTCATGGGAACTGGAGATTCGGAAGGGAAAAAATCGTGATCGAGAATCTCCTGTTGCAGTTTTACCGGCTGAAGGAAAACCTTCTGCACACCATCCAGAAGAGGCCGAAGATTGCATATTACTTCTTCGGTGACAATTTTAGGTGCAACGGTAATACGTACCTCCGCGTTATCCCCCATGCTCTTTAAAATTTTTAGAGAATGTTTAAGGCGGACCTCCACATCATCATAGGGGGCCTGTAGCAATGAGGAATATAACTTCGGTTCAGTTTTAATATCGACAGCAAGATAATCCGGTGCGAATACTTCAATCATCTCCGGAAGTAATCCATTAGTATCGAGCATAACCCGGTATTGTAAGGCACGAAGTTCCTCAATCAGTGTTTTTATATGGGGATGCAGAGTTGGTTCACCACCAGAAAATACCACACCATCCATCACTTTCCGCCGCTTCTTTAAAAAATCCCATATCTCGGACGAGCGATGTGAAATATCTTCAGGATTGTTTATGAATGCGCAGTTATGGCAATAAGGACATCGTAAGTTACACCCGGAAAAAAAAAGGACGGTCGAAACCGTCCCGGGAAAATCAATAAATGAATTCTTGGTCCAGCCGGCTAGACCTCTGAAGCTACTTCGCACGCTTCATCTTCCTTTGGAGAACTCGATTCAACCAACTCAACGGGTGTTATTTCCTTCGCAGCTTCAATCGTTTCCATAGTATCACACACGTAGGTCATGCGATCATTGTATTCCGATTTCTTACCACGGTTCCAGTTTTTAACCGGACGGTAATAGCCAACAATACGGGTATATACTTCTGTCTCTTCACCACAGTTGGGACAGGAGAACTGTTCACCTTTTAAATACCCATGCAACTGACATACTGAAAATGTCGGCGTAATGGTGAAGTAGGGTATTTCAAAATTCTCTGCAACCGTCTTCACCAGTTTCTTACATACCTCAACATCCTCTATTGATTCACCAATGAATCCGTGAAATACCGTACCACCGGTATACATCCTCTGGATATCATTCTGCATCTCAAGTGCTTCAAAAAGGTCATCAGTCATATTCACCGGCAACTGGGTTGAATTGGTGAAGTAGGGATTTCCGCCACCCGGAATAATCATCCTGGAGAACTTCTTTCTATCAATTTTTGCCAGGCGATACGAGGTACCTTCACCCGGTGTCGCTTCCAGATTATAGAGATGCCCTGTTTCCTCCTGGAAGGATATCAGCCTGTCCCGCATATGCTGGAGTACCTCAATCGCAAATTCACGAGCCTCAGGTTCAGCCAGATCCTTGCCCATGAAATTGAGTACTGACTCATTCATACCAATCAAGCCAATCGTTGAGAAATGATTATTCCAGTGACGCAGATAGCGTTGCGTATAGGGGAATAATCCCTGATCCATGAGTTTCGTAATAATCTTCCGCTTGATCCCCAACGAGTCACGGGCGAGGTTCATATAATGATCTAATTGACTGAAATAATCCTTCTTACTTGTTGAAAGATAACCAATCCGGGGAAGGTTAATGGTAACCACACCGATGGACCCGGTAAATTCATCCGCACCAAACAATCCACCGCCCCGTTTCCGTACTTCCCGCTTATCGAGCTGTAAACGACAGCACATGGAGCGTACATCACCCGGATCCAGGTCGGAGTTGATAAAATTCTGGAAATAGGGAGTCCCGTATTTACCGGTCATCTTAAAGAGCAACTGCGCATTCTCACTATCCCAGTTAAAATTTTTAGTTAAATTATAGGTTGGTATCGGATAGGCGAAACCCCGGCCCTCTGCATCTCCCCCAAGCAGTACCTCAATAAAGGCCTTATTTACCATATTCATTTCTTCCTGGAAATCGCCATAGACCATATCAAGCGGTTTCCCGCCGACAATTGCATGCTGATCTTTTAAATCTTCAGGTACTGTCCAGTCAAAGGTAACATTGGTAAATGGCGCCTGTGAGCCCCATCGTGAAGGTGTATTAACACCAAAAATAAAGGATTGAACATTCTGTTTTACCTCTTCATAGGAAAGGTTGTCGATCCTGACAAATGGCGCCAGATAAGTATCGACTGATGAGAATGCCTGTGCACCTGCCCATTCATTCTGCAGTACACCTAAAAAGTTTACCATTTGCTGTATCAGCGTCGAAAGATGCTTTGGAGCGCGTGATGATATCTTATTCTCCACTCCACCAAGCCCCTCAGCAATAAGCTGCCGCAGGGACCAACCAGCACAATAGCCGGAAAACATGGAAAGGTCATGGATATGCATATCACCATTCCGATGTGCCTCTGAAATATCATGAGTATAAATGTGCTCAAGCCAGTAATTGGCGGTGATCGCCCCGCTGTTGTGAAGGATTAAACCACCGAGGGAATAATTGACATTCGAATTCTCATTAACCCGCCAGTCCTCCTGTTTGAGATAGCCGTTCATCGTATTGGCAATATCCAAAACCAGCTTCTCCGCACTACGGATCTTCCTATGCTGTTCACGATATAATATAAAAGACTTGGCAACACGGGCATGTCCGTTTTCAATAAGAACCTTTTCAACCAGATCCTGTACCTCTTCAACCGCAGGTATTGAATTAGGATGAAATCTTGCGTTAATAACCTCTTCAACCTGTTTTGCTAATGATAGTGCAAGCCCGAAATCCTTACCTCCAACAGATTCCGCAGCCTTAAAAATTGCGTTTGCAATCTTAAAACTGTCGAATGGAACAAGCTTTCCATCACGTTTTCTTAGTGTACTGATCATTTTATTTATCCGCCTCCACACTTACAAATATGGATTATATAGTAACTGTTATTTTCAATGTACAATATCTGGTAGTATGTTATTCAAAATTAAACACTCGATCAAATAATAGCAACTACTTTTTTCGTATTTTTATTATTTAAAATTTCAAGTACTTTAATTTGCATTTTTTTAAAATTATAATCGTTAGAAAGAGGTATCTATTCCATACAAAGTTGCCGACATACAGAATCAAGCTCTCGTGGATTTAATCAGCACCCCCATATATACATTCAGTATACAGTATTAGAAGTAACCATGCAACAATAAATAGTATTTTTTTTTAATCTCTATCCTATATATTGTATATATCTCATTAAAAGATATATAGCTCTCTTTTAAATTTACGGATAATTAACGCATATATTGAAGAAATAAAATGATACGGGGAAACGTCAGAAATTGATGTCGTACGATCAATAGGTTACGTAAAAATACCGGAAAATTGACATCATACAACAACCGGTATTGACACCACCTTGTTGCATGCCCTCTTACTCTAAAGGAATGGCAATTGAGTCCCGTATTGCTGTACCGGTTGACCCCGTATGCGGATAGGAAGTCATATCCCTTTTGAGAATATGTGGTGTTACAAATATAATCAGATCCTTTTTGTCAACAGCCTTGCCGGTTCTTTTGAAAAAATGCCCTAGCAGAGGAATATCTTTAAGAATGGGTATTCCCTCCTCAGAATCATGCTTTTCATTCGATGTTAACCCTGCAATGACTACTGTCTCGCCATCATTCACAACAACATTTGTTACTGCACTCTGTTCATTAATGATCGGGACACCGGTAGCTGATAATTGATATGACTGCTTTGTCGGCTTAAGATCCAGCATGATACGCCCTGCACTGGTAATATGCGGCGTTACTATCAGCTCAGTACCTGCGTTGATCATTTTTACCAGTGTATTCCCCGCCATATCCTGATAGGTCACCGGAATCTGGCTCCCCATAAAAATCCTCGCCTGTTTATTATCCAGCGTTGTTATCTGAGGTTGAGCGACAATATTGCTTTTGCTTTCGCTGAATAGATATTCCAGTGTTGCAGAGAATTGTACCTGATTCAAAATTGAAAAAGTCGCCCGTTCCAGGGCACCTGAAATAACATCTGCACCCGGCAGATGCTCGACACCGTCATTGCCGCTAAAAAGACTCCATTGCACCCCAAGATTGTTTATCATACCGGAAGAGACTTCTATGATCTTTGCTGATATTGAGATCTGTTTTACTTCCACATCCAGCTTTTTAATCATTGCTTTTATCTGAACTATATTCTCCGGTGTATCGTAAATAATAATGGAGTTGTTATGGTTGACGACCGTAATTTTTCCCCGTTTCGAAAGAAGATCCCTGACAGGATTCTGCATTTCCGATGCTGTCATATTACTGAGCTTGATAATTTCACGTGTGAGATCCTTCACGTCCGCAAGATTCTGTTTCCCGATTTCCTTATTCTGTAATTGTACCAGATAATCTTTCTCGGTTATGATATAGATATATGCCTCTTCCGGTATAGCGATTAATTGTTTCATCTTACAAACAATATCCATTATTTCTTTCCACGTTTTATTGGTCACTGTCAGTGTAACCTTGCCTCCGACACCAGGATCAAGTACAAAGTCAATACCGCTTACCTCAGCAAGATGGTTAAATAATGACCTGATCTCCGCATTATTCCATGATCCCTTTGCATAAGCACGTTCACTTCTGTCTGAAAGCATTTCCTGATCCTGCTCATACGCGGTGCTTACCGACAGAAGTATGCAGCTTACAACCAGCATTAGCAGCATACGGATTCGCAATGACAGTGTTTTCATACGGTACCTTATTCTTTTTTAGGGTTCAACTTTAATACAAACTTACGTGAAAAACCAGCCTCATTTAATAAAAAGACAACTTCATTTTCTCTTATTTTAAGTACACGCCCATTTGAGATTGCATCCCGTTTCCGTAACGAAAAAGCTGCTCCACCTTTAGAACCATCTTCCAGCAGGGCAATTTGGTCAGTTCTGTCATACAGGATGCCCACCAGAACACAACTTTCAACCTTGAGTAGTTCAGACTGGAGAAAATCAGCCTGATTAAGAGGCAGGAACGGGTCCCTGCCATACTGTCTGTATCTTGTTATCCGCTTTGCACTTTCCTGGTTTGCCTGCACTGCCTTATCAATATTTGCTGAAACTTCTTCGACAGTTTTTTCCGCAGTGACCTTCTCTATTGCCTTTGGAGTAGATGAATCATCATCAGATTGAGGAACCGGAATAGTTGGTACCTTTACCTGCGCTTGAAGAATGGCATTCCGCTGTTCCTGAGTTATCCGCAACTTCTCAACCACCAATGTGCCATAGATCCAACCTTCGGTATTGCTGTCATTCAGTCGCATATACATCCATTTGCCCTGTTTTTTTATTGCTACACCTTCCGTACCTATTCGCAGAGACAGGATAATATTTTCTGATGACTCCGCTTTCGGCTCCATTCTGAAATTAACATTGTCACGAATAACTACCAGGTGTTTTACCACATCAGGTTTAGCGGTTTCTGCCTTCTTTGGCACTGCAGGAATGCTTTTCATCGTTGAAGCCATAGTAAAATCGTAGGACGTATTTATACCTCCATCATGGGTCCATAAAGCCAATCCACGTGTTCCCGACGATGTTTGCGGTACTGCGTATACCACACACTGCTTTGATTTTATTTCAACAAATGATGAATGCTGAGACGGCGAGGTGTTTTCTACAACGATGCCAATCCGGTTACTTCCCCGCACACTTTCTTTAACCGTTACCCTTTTAAAAAGAGTACTCGATGGCAAGGAATATGAGTTCCCTGAAAGGCCATTTATAACATTCTCGAACACGGCAATGATTATCCCGTCTTTCCGTTGTATCTTTATGCGCACAGGATTGTCAGCAGTTATCACCAGTTGTTCAACATCTCCCCGCTTTAGCAAACGGATTGAAGACAACACCGCAGGTTTGCCACTGGTTCTGCCGGGCTGTGGAGATACATGCGCCTCGTTATCAGCCACCTTCCCGCCGGAAGTCTTCCAGGTATAGGGATAAAACGGATCAGATGAAACAAGAAATAGATTTCTATTCCCTACCCGTTTCGCCTTGGTTTTTGTATAAAATTGTTTGCGGAAAATTGCCTTGATAACAAGGGAGCCGCCTGTCTCTTCCTGGGCATATATTTCTTTAACCGGACACGATTCCGGGAAGTCTGAAAAGATGAATTCATCAAGGCCATACACTACATCTTTCAAAAATATCCGTAATACGGTATTCTTCCCTTCCAGGACACTTTGATATGACTCAACTGCAGGCTCATCAGTTTCAACCACTATTGCTAAGCCGCGGGAACTTGCTTTCACCATAATACTCGTAAGCATAGCATTCCCGTCATACGCTGAGACACAGTTCACAACAAAGATGAGTGCGAGTATGAAACGCATGGTCATAATCCTGCCTACTTCTTTGACGAAAATGTTGTCATGGTGAATGTTGACACAACAGTCTTCACCGTTCCACCGTGCACTTCGAACTCCTTAATCGACGAAGCGACCCCGGGATTCATTCTAATAGCTACATTGGATAAATTAATTTTCAATTCAAATTCAGCCAGATAACTGAAAAAAGCAGCTAACTCATGATAGCCGCCAATCACTGACATATAATAGTTATTTTCTATATAATGTTCCCGTACGACATCGGGAAGAGGATTGAACTTATTGGTAAAAATAGCCGATTTACTTGCCACTTTTGTTATTTCACGAATTAATTTCGGTATTTCCTTTTCATCGGGAAATATCGATCGTAAAGAGTCAAGCTGTATCTGTAATTGTTCATTCTCCTTGCGGAGTCTCGTAAGATGTGGCCTCATAGATATTATTTTATTTAATTCATCCTGTTTCACTTTATACGAAGATTTGAGTTCCTCTGTTTTTGCTCTTTTCTCTTTAATAATATACTGGTGCCACAGCCAGGTAATAGCTATGCAGGCAATAATAATACCAAACATAGCCTGTATCTTGGGACTTCGGATATCAATTTTTCTAAAATCAGGTAATTTCATAATTCTTTACTATAGTTATTTTCTTCGATCAGTTATACTCTGCAGTCGCGCATCCGGATTAATCTTACACAGGATAATAAATCGGAAAATTTTCTCACCACCACCTATTTGTTCAATATTTAACAAGTCTACCGAATTAATAAATTCACTTTCTGTTAAAGCCGTCATATAGAGAGCGACTTCTGAAAAAGAATAGGTTTTCCCATCCACCGCCAATGTATTTTCAGCATCTTTTCGCTCCTCTATTTTGTCAAGCCAAGTAACCTCCGGCAATTTCTCACAGAAGACCTCCTGGAGCCGTATCCATTTCTCACGGTTTACATCTATACGTTCTAAAGCACGTATCTTTTGCTGCACAAGTTTCTTCTGTTCCTCCTGCTTGTTTATCTCCGTAAGAATGGGCTTATTCCTAGCGATTTCCTGTTCAGTATCCGTAATCTTCTTTGCAAAGCTGCTGATCGACGTATCAAGCATGAATGTCCACACGCCCATAACAATCACAACAAGTGTCAGTGCAATAAGAGGATATAATATCTCCCGTTGAAGATAGAACCGACTTGTATGAATTCTATATTCGGCAGGCAATAGATTAATTTCTATACGTTCAATCATTAATCAATAACTTTCCTTAATGCTAATCCAACAGCAATTGTCATAAAGGCAGATATTTTCTGGGGATTAACCGCACCAAAGAGACCTGGTTCATGGTGCAGAAATGCCAGGGGGTTAGATAGTTGTACGAGGGTATTGTGCCGTTCCTCTAAAAATTCTATAATACCGGGAATATAGGCACCACCACCGCTTAATACCACCTTGTCAATATTTTCAATTTTCTCTGAACTTTTAAAATAGGAAAAAGCAAGATCGATACCTGACGAGAGTTCTTCAAACGCATATTCAATAGCACGTTTAATCAGATTGGTATCCAGTGAAGTACCGATAGTACCTTTTAACACTTCCGCAGCTTCCTCCTCAGATATGCCCAAATTCCTGTGCAGTGTTTTACAGAAAAAGTCACCCGCGGTCGCCACATCACGCGTTGAATGATATAATCCATCCTTTACAAAAGTAATATTAGTCAGGCTGTGACCAATATTTATCAATGCAACGGTACCGCCGGGTCCTTCAGCAAAGCTCTCGAGTGAGTAACAATTATTTATTGCGAATGCATCAACATCTACAATGAGCGGCCTGAGACCTGCTTCATACAACAAATCAATATAACTCTGCATGATCTGATTCTTCGCAGCAACCAGCAGAACTTCAATTTCATTTTTATCAGGGATCTGCCTTAAAATTTTATAATCCAGTGTTATATCATCAACATCAAACGGGCTCCGTTGTCCTGCTTCCCATAGTATTGTCTCCTCGATATTGTCATTGGGATCAATCTTGAAATTAAATTTTTCTGATAACATGCCGTGACCGGACATTGAGATAACAACATCGACAATTGAGGGATCACATTGATTAATTAAAGTAGTAACCGCTTCAATAAGGCCTTCTTTATTCTTGATATCACCGTTTTCAATAATACCTGGTTCCAACTCTTTTATACCGACAGCTTCCAGGTGATATTCATCTTTATGATGATTGACTTTCGCCAGCTTTATCGCATAGCTGCCGATATCAAGACCGACTGTTGCCGTTTCACCACGGAGTCTCTTTAGAATATTCATTATACCAGATAAAAAAATAAAGTGATTATTACGAAATACTTAAGAACCGGAGTTAAGTAATTCCTCTAACTAACAATACGAAATAGAGTTACATTAATATAAGTATCACAATGACAGTAAATTGTCAATAAAAAAGAAGAAAAATTTGTTGTTGACAAATGGCAACTACCACATATATTCCCAAAAACCACTTTCCTACAATATATGGGGGACTTGTTTATGAAGCTAATTCCTTGAAATTGCATGGACGAGTATAGAACAACCGGTTCGCTGTTATTACATAACTCATTGAATAATACGGCAATGATTACATAACGTCGTTATCGTTGTGCCTGTGGAACCCAAAGGGAATCCCCATCAACAACAGATCGAAACAGCGTTATTTTTTCATTTCGCGCAACAGTCTGCTTTCCACTACATCCCTCAGATTCTACAGCAAGTGTTAACACGGAATCACTTCGAGACGCGGTTACCGTTACCCAATACCACCCTCCATTATAATCGGTCTTCTTTATCCCTTCTATGCTTTTATTTGCCTGTAATTTTTCCAATATCTGTTCCATGAACTGCTGCAATCCATAGTCACTCAATTCAGTTGCTTTTCTGTGATCAATGGCACTTCTCTCTTTTTGCTTTTCAAGGAGTACATATAAACTCCCTCCAACGATCACCAAAGTAAGAACCACCAGGAGAATACGAAATGGAATACCTCCGGTACTACTCAATAAAAATGTATACGGTGTCCGCTCAGTATTTTTTTTCATAACACCCTCCTGTTTATTTTCAAATGTCCAGTTCTTTTTTTCAATCAAACACAATCCACAAATTCTCTTATTGTAATTTATTTATGGTACGGATGACCCTTCAAAATAGTAAATGCCCGGTAAATTTGTTCGACGAGAATAACATAACACAACCGATGCGGAAATGTAAATGGTGAAAGACTTATCACCTCCTTACATTTCATTTTTAATGATGGCGAAAGGCCATAGGCACTGCCGATATTAAGGAGTAAGGGGATACCGTTCATAAGACATGCTGCCAGCCATTGTGAAAAAGATATACTGTCAAACGCCTTCCCTTCCTCCGAAAGAGCCACCGGATAACACC
This sequence comes from uncultured bacterium, assembly GCA_965372145.1. GTDB lineage: Bacteria > Fibrobacterota > Chitinivibrionia > Chitinivibrionales > JANQEN01 > CBDVBE01. Next base: position 10,237 of record CBDVBE010000102.1, read on the forward strand.
GTTTGGGCCAATGACTGCAAAGAATCTTTCCCTCCTCTACACGTTGCTGTTTCCGGCTGTCATGCATCTTTGACGGCGGTTTAAGGACCTCGAGTGAAACAGTCGCATACGGTTGCAAGAGCCTTATATAATGAGCTGTCTCATTGTTGAGCATCTCCTTTTTATTACCAAAACCGATAATTTTTATTACGTAAGGCATGGATACTTAGACAAAAAGATAACGTAACCGTTCACAGGTTCAAAGGTTCCGGGTTTAAAGGTTAAAAAAACGCGGAATGGCCTTCATAATTTTTGTTCATTCGGTCGAGTCGCTTTTTAACAACTGCATAATGCCATATAGCATCAACCGGGAACCTTTTAACCCTGAACCTGTGAACGTTTACAAAATAATGTTTTTCTATCGCCACTGGTTTATCTGTCTCTGCTTATCAAACACATATTTAACAATCATATCACGCCGGCGTGGTTCAAGATTCATGAACTGTACATGATGTTTATAAAACGTTTTTGTTTTTCCTTCCTGGAAACTAATACGCAACACTTTGGCTGAAATACCAATAAACTTTGCGTTCGGTAGATCAAATCCCAAAGAAATAAGATCACCGGCACGTAACGAACGTTCACAAAGAAAACTTAAACCGCCGCCGCTGATATCGGACATCTTTACTTCAACCAATTCTCCCCGACGAATCTCGCTCTTTTCTATATTAGCGGTGTTGATAAGACGAAATTTCAGTGGAAGACTTAATTCAATGCGTACGAACTGACGCAGTTGATTCCTGCGGAGATTCATCGTATGATAAACCTCAATGGTACCTGACCCATCAGCAGATATCACCTCCAGTGGTACACCATACACACTATCATTCTGCCGGGAGAAAGCATATTTGATCTCATCGCCGGGATTTATATAACACAGATCTTCCTTGTCAACGTTATATTGAAGGGAAAAAGAGAATTCACTACTATCCACAACCGTGGCGCGTTGAATCAACGGCTTCTTAAGGTTCCGGCCATAAAGTGAACCCATCTGTCCTAACGCAATATTGCGCGTGGAAGACAGGGGATGTTCCAAGGCAAGGTGATGGAATCCCGCTTTTCTTCGAATGCTGAATAATATTTCATTTTCCTCCTTGCGCTGATCCGAGGAAATCCTTCTTGCAAGAAGCCCTTTTACCTCTCTATCAATACATTTTTCATACAGTGATATAGATTGAAAAATTACCTGGGGTTCTGTAACATGCTCATGTTTCAAGATCTGTCTGATTTTCTCAAGCTCCATTGGCGAAAATCCCAACCGTTCTGCTGTTTCGTTAAAGAGCTGCTCCGAATGTTGTTTGACAACACGCTTCCGCAAAAAATATTCCCGGAAATAATACAAAACAAAAAAAGCGATTCCAGATAAAAAGATAATCGTGATAATAAGAATAACAGGACCGGTTGCGCCCTTCCAACCTATTTTATCAAGGATGCTCTCGGCGCTGGTTTGGTAAGCACTTAAAACAATTAGCAGAGACAGCATCGGGAAAAAACGGAATATATAGAACATACTTTATCCCAATATAAGAGAATAAATTTTAAGATTTATCTTGAGAGGTAATTGCAAAAATCTTGAAAATTGCTTAGAAGTGTCATTGCGAGGAGTGAAGCGACGAAGCAATCTCCTACATATCAACGAGTTAGAGATTGCTTTGCTACGCTCGCAATGACAATATCGCCTTAAATTATGACTTTTGCAATTACCTCTTGAATTATAAATTACAACAATGTTAGCATGTTATAAAGATAATTATCTGATTTTTGTTTTTGCTTTTCAGTCGTGACGTTTATATATTAGCTCTAGGTAATCCATTTTTTTTCGGTCTAAAACATATATACGATGAAAAAAATCCTTGTAGAAAACATTAAAGATGGTATGGTTTTAGCACGCGAGGTCTATGGGGCATCAGGAAGTGCGCTCCTCAACAAAGGAACAAAATTAACCGTTACCATGGGACGACGGTTAAAAAATTGGGGTATCCCCTTTGTTTGCATTGAGGGCAAAGAGGAACACCAAGAGGAAAAACCTGCGATTGAAATATCACCGGAAGAAATTCGTGAACAACTTGAAAAGAAATTCGTCGATGTCATGGACAATCCGACAATGCAGAAACTTTTTAATGCAGTATATTCATTTAAAACAAGAAGCGGTTCTGAGTAGGAAATCATTGTGGAAAGTAAAACAAACATTTTAGACACGGTATCAAACATTTCAACAATACCAACACTTCCCATGGTGCTCGATCGTATAACAAAGCTCTTAAAGAATCCCCAAACCTCAGCAGAAGAAGTGGGGAGAGCGATAACAAAGGATCAGGCACTTGCATCAAAAGTGCTTAAACTGGTAAATTCGGCGTTCTATGGCTTCCCAGGGAGAATTAGTACTATAACCCATGCAGTGGTCATTCTCGGATTTTCCACCATAAAAAATATTATTCTTACGGCTTCCATTTTTGAGACTTTTAAAAAGGGAAGAGAAAATTCTACGGGCTTCGATATGGAGAAATTCTGGCTGCACTCGGTTGCCTGTGGTGCGGCCGCTCAGACACTTGCAAAGCACATCGGGAATCAAGATAAAGAAGAGAGTTTCATCGCCGGCCTTATTCATGATATTGGAAAAATTATTCTCTGCCAATATCTTCCCAAGGAATTTACTGAGATTATTCGGCACGTTCGTGAAAAAAATACCCTGATTTACGAAAGCGAAAAGGAGTTGTATGAAACAACCCACCAGGAAATTGGAGGACTCATCGCCCAAAACTGGAATCTTCCCGCAAACCTGCAGCATGCAATATGCTATCACCATATACCATCAAAAAGTCAAAATCACTATATTACTATTTCAATTGTTCACTGTGCAGATATTCTTGTGCGGGCGTTAGATTTCGGTAATGGCGGGGATAACAAAATCCCCTGTCTTGCTGATCATGTATGGAAAACATTAAAACTTAATGAAAAAAATCTCCCTCCTATACTTGAAGAAATCAGTGAAGAAGTCGAAAAAGCTAAAATTTTCATGCAGATTTATTAACGCGTGATCCCTACGTTCTCCTTCCCTCCGGAAAGATTCACTTCATTATTCAGTAGATTCTTCAACAACAAGGATTTCATCACCTTCTTCATCTTCCGGTTTTTCATCTTTTACACCTATTTTTCCTTTTAGCAACGCCTCACGCTTTGCCTGATTTTTATAAAAATTCTTTGGTAAGGAAAATTTTCTAAGAATGATAATTAGTGCCGTTAAAGCGAATATAATAATCATTAACGTAGTTATAGACAAATCTGTAATCATATCCCACCTCCGTTTGACTGAATAATTGGGGGCAATTCGTATTCTTCAATATGTGTTTCTTCCCACCCGCTGTTTCCCAATGATATCATATTATTTAAAAATGGCTCCGGGAAAGAGGCCTTATTGTCTTTTTCTAATTTCTTCAGTAATATCTGAAGGATACCAAATGCCATTTTTCCTAAATCTACAACAGACCGGTTCCTGTGACATCGGACGTCCATATCAACCTGGGCAATCGCAGATAATCCAAATTGCTTATATAAATCTAATACAAGGCCTATCTCAACGCTGTATCCCGAATAAAAAGGAATGCGGGAAATGATATCCTTTCTGAAACTGTATTCACCGGCCAATGGTTGAAACAGTCTGGCTAATTCAGGATAAAAAGCTGATAATACGGGCCTAACCAAGATCTCAGTCACTCTACCGCCATAGTTATCAAGAGTAACACCTTCGACAACCATTGGACGCTTATAATATCCTTTAACAAACGCCAAGGTGCTGTCAAGCAACAGAGGGGCGATGAGTCCGTAAACAAATCGATGATCGAATTCTCTGATATCCGCATCAATACAGACGATTATATCACCTTTTACAACAGAAAGTGATTTCCATAATGCTGTACCTTTCCCCATAGGGATATTTGTATCACCAATCTCATTCACTTTATACACCAAAGCACCTGATTCTTTTGCACACTGTACTGTATTATCATCAGAATCTCCATCCATAACGATGATTTCATCAAGAAGCGGCAGGGTCCCCATAAGCTCTCTTCTTGTAGTTGTAATAATATCACCCACGGTAGAAGCTTCATTAAAGGTAGGTATTACACAACTTATAGAAATACCGGTTTCCTCCTTTTTGGAATAAATCTTTTCTAAGGGTAAAAACTCACTATGATGAAATTGCTTTATCATTAACACTCCTAACCCAGATAAACTGCTATAGTCCCATTTATGGGGAATAAGTACCTTAACGAAATAATTTCCTGCCAAGAAGTGGCACATGGTGCCAGCTTGTCTGGTAGAAAATTATTTCTAAGGTACTAACAGTTATCCATGTATTATTTATCAAAATATCATTCTATAACTAATATCACCTATAACCTTAATCCACATGAAATAATTAAGGTAATGTGTAAAAATAAATTAAGTATTCTATTTTTTGGATACTACATCTTTATCTTAATAAAATCTTAATAAAAAAGCTAAAAAAAAATCACTTTTCTAATAAATAGCGATTTTTCGCAGGTAACAATATACATATTGACACTTCCCCCTTTTACATAGTATATTCTTCCATCGTTTTTTACCTTATTTTCTTTGGGAGATGAGTATCTCATGAGAACAACGGTGGTCAATTCCAAGACGATTGAGCGAAAGTGGTATGTTGTTGATGCAAATAATATGATCCTCGGTCGCCTGGCATCAAAGGTTGCAACAATTCTTTCAGGCAAAAGGAAAGCGGCTTATTCACCAAACCAGGATCACGGAGATTATGTCATCATCGTTAATGCTGATAAGATTCGCCTGTCTGGAAATAAAGCTGATAAAAAGACATACTTTCGTCATTCCCGCTATCCAAGTGGGGGGAAAGTCCGTTCGTTTAAGGAACAGATGACTCTTGATTCAACAAAAGTTATCAGAGATGCTATACGCGGGATGGTTCCCAAAACAACATTGGGACGCACAATTATCTCAAAATTACATATACATAGAGATGAAAATCATCCTCATGTAGCACAGAAACCGGAGATTCTCTCGTTGTAATGCTGTAAAGCAAGTAATCCGATATACCAACAAGGAGTTTATTATTTTGGAAAATGTTTATTCGGCAACTGGTAAGAGGAAAAGTGCTATTGCAAGTGTTATCCTTAAATCTGGAAAAGGAAAAAGGATTGTCAACGGTAGTACATTAAAAGAGCATATAAAAAGTGACACCCTTATCCTGGATATTGAAAAACCATTTGAACTCCTTCAGGTAAGTGATTCCTACGACATTACCGTGCGTGTTAAAGGAGGAGGATTAAGCGGACAAGCGGGTGCCATCCGTTTAGGCATTTCTCGCGCTCTTGCCAAAATGAGTGAAGACAATCGTAAAGCATTAAGAAAAAACGGACTGCTTACACGTGACTCACGTGAAGTCGAACGAAAGAAATACGGTTTGGCTGGTGCACGGAAACGGTTCCAATTCTCCAAACGGTAATAGCATACTTGATATAGATAGTATTATTTCAATAAAACACACGCCTGTCCAGCCCAGAACGGGTGTCCCTGATGCGGGATAATTCTGAGCGATAATGCAGGTGGAGGTAATAACCCAAACCCCAAGGAGTTCTTTTATGCCCTCTGTGACGTTAAAAAGCCTGCTTGAAGCAGGTGCTCATTTCGGGCACCAGACCAAACGCTGGAATCCGAAAATGAAACGATTCATTCTTTGTTCCCGCAACGCCATCTACATCATCGATCTCAATAAAACAATCAACTGTCTCGATAAATTTATCGACCGCGTACAAAAAGAAGTAGAAAAAGGCGGTAAAATCCTTTTTGTCGGTACAAAAAAACAGATTCGGGACTGTATTCAGGAAGAAGCTGTTCGATGTAAAATGCCCTTTGTGACAGAACGGTGGTTAGGTGGTATGCTTACCAACTTTAAAACCATCCGCCAAAGTATCACAAAACTTGAAAAAATCGAAAGCATGGAAACTGATGGCACACTGGAAGCACTTACCAAAAAAGAAGTGCTTAAAATTATGAAGAAAAAGGAAAAACTGCTGTCGGTTCTTGATGGTATCCGTGATATGAAAAAAGCACCTGCTTTAGTATTCATTGTCGATTCTATTAAAGAACATATCGCAGTTAGTGAAGCGAAGAGGCTACGCATTCCAATCGGCGCAATTGTTGATACAAATTGTGATCCGGACAATATTGATTTTCCTATCCCCGCTAACGACGATGCCATTAAATCTGTTCAGCTAATTACTCAGACCGTGGCTGATGCTATTATCAAAGCCAGTGCCAAGATAATGCCGGAAGAAATTGAAGATGATACCACGAAGGATACAAAACAAGGACCGGCAAAGAAAGAAGTTGCAGTTGAACCAGAGTCTGAAGGGGCGGATAGCAAGGAAGAGGAGAAAAAACCTGCTCCCCATAAAAAACGCCGTGTCGTTCGTAAGAAAGTTGTAGCTGCAACTAAGGATTAATTGTAGCCGTTCACGGCTTGAAATTATAAACGAAAGATAGGAAGTTCAATGATTAG
>CBDVBE010000103.1:0-16723 GCA_965372145.1 uncultured bacterium
TGAGGTATGAAGGGTGTGCCGCTGACCGGAATTTAAACGGCTGGGTGGTGTTCAACACACCCATCTCTTCAGAGAAGGATACATTAAGCGTGTCATCAATCATAGAGGAGTTGAAATAGAGATAGTCGGCTGATACAATCACCGGCGCCATACCGTCCTTGCATTCGTCAGTGATTACCGTGGTATCAATTTTACCGGTTTTTATATTCGGCTGGATAATTGCGGCGCTGCCCCAGGTTGTTCCCAGCGATGTTACATACTGTTTCGGTGTATATCCGGTAACACGCCAGCCCAGTTTTACCCCGGAAAAGAGAGAGAAATCAGAGCCGTAAGCTGTCATGGCCACTGTATTTCCCGCTGCCTGGGGCCAGAAGAACAGGAGCGTAATATTCGACAAGTCCTCCTGCGCGATGTTTTTATTAACCGTAACCACGACACTATCCAAAGTACCTTCAGCATCGGTGTCGAGATAGAGGAGTTCAGTGACTTTGTAAATATTTTTAATGAGGATAACCGTCACTTCCTTATTATTCGGCAGAGGCGGATTATGGGCGTTATCATTGGGAAATGCCTGATCGATAAGTCCGCTGGTGCTGATAAGGCTGACCTTGTCGCCATCTTTGAGGGTATTGGCCGCGAAAGTAAAGAGCCAGACCAGGCTTGCGTTATCCACCTTTGTTGCGGTTAAAGAGGTGGCAGTTGTGCCGTTAATATTCAGGTACTGATGGTTGCTGATCAGGTTTTCGGTGATCGGCTCGGTAAAGGTAACGGTTAATGAATCCGGATCGGAGGCATTCTCTTTATCACTGAGAATAGCTACGGTGAGAGCCGGTCCCACACTGTCGATAACATTGCCGGTAATGGTTGCAGAAGGGAATTCCAGCCGCGCGTTCCCTTCACCTGCCCCGTTAGTGATGGTATTATCTGTCGTAGTGAGGCTGTTCCCGGAAATCGCAAGGGTATTTACCGGTGCTTCAGTGAAATTATTCTTATCGGGCCAGGAGTATTCATACTTTATCACGTCGGACGGTTTATCCGCATCAGGCGCTGATCCCGGGATAATCGTAACGGTAATCCGATCGCCGAAGCCGTCACCACTGGTATCTTGGATGTAGCCGATATCCCACCGCGGTTCTTTGCCGCCGATTTTTTTAATGGGGCGGTATTTATTGTAATCTGCGGGGCCGTTGCCGACCAGATCCTGCAGGCCGCTTCCTTCGATCAGGTTGACCGAATCCTTATCCGCCAGGGTGCCTGCGGCAAAGGTGAAACGCCATTTTGAGCTGCTGACTTTGAGTACCTCGTCAGAGGCGATTTCTTCGGGGGTTCCGTTGCCGATTTTAAAACGAAGATATTTTGTATTCACCTGTAAATTCTCTGTGATGTCCTCGGTGAGCGTAATCTCAAGCGTGTCTTTTGCGCCCGAATAGAGGTATGCCCCGTTCTCTTTTATAATAGCGGGGCCAACCCTGTCCAGCATGTTACCCTCAATGGAATCTTTTGACGGATAGTCGAATGATACCAGTCCCAGTCCCGCGCCGGAGGTAACACTGTTGTCTGTCACGGTAATAATATTATTCACAATATCGGAAGTGGTGTTGTTCGGGTCGGCATTCTGCAGAGGTGTCTGTGCAGGCCAGGCATATTGAAACCGGGTATAATCATTGAGCTCGTCCGCTGTGTCAGCAGTGCCGAGCGTCATTTTCACGGTTATCTTAGTACCAAAACCTTCACCTTCGGTATCTTCGATATATGCCTCAGAAACCGTGGGATAGGGGACGCCTTCAATAGTGAATTTTTCAATGGTGGAGTTACCGCACCGGTCAGTGACCCGCACCCAGCCATACCCATCCTTACCGTTGAAATAATCAGCAATGGTCTGGGCGGAAATCGTCACTTTATACACCGCATTATTGGTATCGCCCGAGACATATTCACCGGGATACCAGGATTCCCATAAGGAGTCCAGTATCCATTCGACTACTTCTGCTTTGTCAACATCAAGGTTGCCGTTATCCGCGATAACCAGTTTAAGAAAGAAGTCATTCTGTGCGGTCATGCCCTTTTCCGCTATCAGCAGGTGGGGATAGACAGTTTCCGGATTAATCGGCGTAACCGGTGTTTTCGTGGAGTGCGCGTCTACCCATCCGGTGAAATACTGGTCAGTCGGTTTGGGCCGTTCGAGGCTGAGGTATTGCTTTGCCACCCGAAGTACAACAAGCAGGTCATATCTGAGGGAGATCAACTCAGTCCCCTGTGTTGACGGCGCTTTGCCTTTGAGTTTGTTAAAGGCGGTTTTTACGTCGGACCAGAGTTGCGCGCGTTTTGTTTCACTCATATTGAAATGCCACAGGATACCTCCTGCGCCGAGCACACCGTTGTCTGGGTCAGGTGTGAGGCCGTTACCGCTCATGCCAAAGAAGAGTTGTTCAACGTGATCAAGGGAAATGGAATCATCATGGATTTTGCAATTGCCGCCATTATTTTCTGAGTTGACACATGCTGCAAGCATGGGATTCAATGCCGGATAGATTTTATTCAGATAATCCGCAGCCATCTGATTGGTCACATCAGCCATGGACGAAACTGACTGGATAACATCGTTGTAGGTGTTGTTGGCGGGATTCTGCGGGGTATATTCCATGACATCTTCATAGGGGTAATCATTCCCCTTATTCCACCCGGAGAGTACCATTTTTGCGGTAATTTTCCGGTCGGCTGCTTTGTTGAAAAGGTCCTTTGCCCAGAAATCCGTTGCGTTTACCATTCGGTCGTAGGTATTCCACATGTACAGCGCTGAAATCAGCAATGCATTTGCCATCTGCGGCGAATTCCCCAAACAGGATGCGCCGGTTCCCGGTGTGACACAGAATTCATCAGGATTTCCCGGATTGGTAGCATAGGGTAAAAATTTTGGATAACTGACATAGACATTTTCAGTATAAGGAGCATTTTCCATGTTGCACGGCCCGGTTCCACCGCTTCCGCCTTTATCAGCAATGTATTTACATCCCTCAGATACGAGAAAGCCACCCATATCAGTAAACATTTCAACACCGCCATAACTCTCATTTGGAGCGCATCCCGCGAAAATCTGCAAATCTGCATTCATATATTCCTGGGCAATGGCCAGGCTCATTGCATACAGAGGTCCCGCACCGGAGGCGTCGTTCTGTCCCATCAAATCAGGGCGATATCTGGCAGATTGACCGTTTACCGTGAAGTAATCTGCCGGCAGGCCAATTTGAATCTGCCAGAGTGATGAATCACCCGCCTGATCGTACCAGGTATCGATAAATCCACCGGTATAGGTTCCGCCTTGGATTCCCAGAGAGTCCGGGATATACAGGTCGATATCATAAAACCAGGGCAAAGCAATCAGGCTGTCAATAATATCCACAGAAATCGGGGGAGCGTCTTTGTATCCCTTGTCACCCGAAATTGAACCGGTCTTTACCAGATACTGGTGTTTAACCGGTGTGAAATCAGTACCTGCCTGGATACCGGAACAGGTCAGGTTAATTCGCAGGGAAGTATTGGCCTTGATTGCGTTTAAAAAGGCGGTGCCATTGGTGTTCATACCGCTGATTCTGGCGGTATACCGGTCAGGACCATTACCGTCATTAACACCAGTAACATCAACAGAGGGATTATCATAGGAGACGAAGGTTGTAGGTTTGCCGGGAACGGTAAACCGGAGGCCTTCCACTTTCCTTAGAAGATTTGTGGCGTTGACTACATCAAAGCTGCAGGTACGTTGATCCCATTCATTTATATTGGCAAACTGCCACGGGGTGTTCAGCAGATTGAGATAAACATCACCATCAATTCTCGTTGCCAACACGAGGAAAAGGCATGGAAACAGCACCCACCGAAACAGGTTTTTAAATCCTGAAGGTATCAAAATCTCTCCCTCAACTGTATAAAATCAGTTCGCGTAAAAATCCTAGAACTTGGTAATAAAAGATTAATTCCATAATACTAATGTATATGGCAAGAGTCTCCCCTCTAGTGCCCTATTTATAATATAGTTCAGATTTTGATTTTACTACCTGGATTTATATAGAAAATATTGAATAAAAAGTGATTTTTTTATAATTTTTTAGGAATAAATTTTTGATTGTAATATATACTTTGATTTGGTAGAATCTAAAAAAGAGGTAGATTATAATACTTTTTCAAGGTAGCCTTTAAAAAATATATGGAAACACGATATTCATATTATGCCGGATTATATCGTGAAACTCTGTTTGAGAATGTTATCCCTTTCTGGCAGAAATACTCAATCGATAAGAAGCATGGCGGATATTTTACCAGCCTGAGTCGTGACGGCAGTGTCTATGATACCGACAAATTCGTCTGGCTCCAGGCGCGGCAGGTATGGCTCTTTTCCATGCTCTATAATCAGGTTGAGAAAAAGGAAGAGTGGTTTGATATAGCAAAGCATGGTGCAGTCTTTTTGCAGGAACACGGGATGGATGACAGCGGTAACTGGTATTTCGCTCTCACCCGGGAAGGTGCCCCGTTAGTTCAACCGTATAATATCTTTTCCGACTGTTTCGCTGCCATGGCTTTCAGCCAGTATGCACGTGCCACCGGTGATAAAAAAGCACATGTGATAGCATACCATACCCACAGAAATATTCTGCAGAGAAAAGATAATCCCAAAGGCAGGTATTCCAAGGTTTTTCCCGGCACCCGTCCGATGATTTCACTCGCGTTGCCCATGATCCTCGTTAACCTCTCCCGGGAAATGGCATGGATGCTCAGCCCTGAGATTTTTAATTCCACGGTGGATGAATGTTTTAAAGAGATATTCTCGCTGTTTTTCGATAAAAAGAGACATCTTCTCCACGAACATGTTTCTTCTGACGGCACGTTCCCCGATACCTTTGAAGGGCGGCTGATTAATCCGGGGCATGGTATAGAGGCTATGTGGTTTGCCATGGATATTGCCGAGTTGAGGGATGATACCGAGATCATCAAAAAGGCAGTTGATATAATTTTGGAAACACTTGAATTCGGCTGGGATAAGGCTTTTGGTGGGATTTTCTATTTCCTGGATGTTGAAGGAAAACCTCCGATGCAGCTTGAGTGGGACCGGAAATTGTGGTGGGTGCACCTGGAAACTCTTGTGGCGCTGCTTAAAGCATATCGCCTTACCGGCCGTGAGGAGTGCTGGACCTGGTTTGAAAAGGTGCATGAGTATACCTGGAGCCGGTTCCCGGACCCGGAATATGGCGAATGGTACGGGTACCTTAATCGCCGGGGTGAGGTGCTTATTCCAGGTAAAGGGGGGAAGTGGAAAGGTTGTTTTCATGTGCCGCGCGGGCTGTATTATTGTGTTCAGGAATTGGAAAAATTGAAATGAATAATGCAAAATGGTTAATGCAAAATGAACAATGCGAAATTAATAATTTGATTGTTTTGTTGATTTTTATAGAAAAAAGAACTATAATATAAATATATAGTTCACAATATGGTTCATTAATAGTTCATAGGTGGTAATTTTGAAATCAATCACAATCCATGGTATTGAAAATCCTTTATGGTCGATTTTAAAGGCAAAATCGGAATCTGAAGGATTAAGTTTAAATCGTACTATAAAAAAATTGCTTGAGGTATCCCTGGGAATTATACCAAAATCAACAAAAAAACGCAAGAAGGAATTCCAGGAATTTTGCGGTGTGTGGTCCAATCCGGATTTACACGAATTCAATGAAAGCACCAAAGAATTTGAACATATCGACAAAGAAGATTGGGTATGAATAAAATTGTCATTGATACAAATGCATTTTCTCAATTAATGTCAGGTTCTACCCGTGTCTTGGATATATTATCAGAAGCGGAAGTTGTTTATATATCAATATTTGTTCTTGGAGAGTTGTATACGGGTTTTAAAGGCGGGAGAAAAGAAAAAAGCAATTTGGATATTCTTAATAAATTTTTGGGAAAGTCATCAGTAAAAATCCTTAACGCTACCAGAGAAACAGCAGAATTCTTCGCTTTTGTAAAAGACAATTTAAAAAGACAGGGGAAACCTTTACCAATTAATGATATATGGATTGCTGCACATACGTTGGAAAGTGGCTCGACCCTTGTAACTTTTGATAAGCATTTTACTGATATTGAAGGTTTAAAAGTTTGTTATCGAGAAGAATTGTCTTAATCTCAAACTCTCTATTTTTCATCTCAATAAATTTAGTTTCTTCACCATTCCTTTATATTACTACTTTCTCATTTCCCCACACAATGAATCCGTACTGTTTTTTTGTATGCACCACTTTTAAGGGTGCAAAGGTATACCCCTTTAGCAAGATTTCTATAAATATTCTTTAATTGAAAATCATAAGTTCCACTTTTCACTGGACTATTAATTAGGGTACGCAGCCTCTTTCCCTGCAGTGAATAGATAACCAGTGAAATATTTTTATCAGCATCTGAAGCTGGAATGGTATACACAATCCGTGACCCGACAACCTGGAGATCATAACAATCAGGACCTTTTGTTATTTGATTATCCTGTGTTGCAGTTATATTCGAGTGAGTATAGACGCTGATTGAAGGGTCGCCGTAGAGAACATAGGCAAGGTAGTTATCCCACCATCCTGCCGGATTGAACCGGGCGTGGACATAATCGAGCGCCTGGCCGCTGGTCATTGAATCAGCAACTGTTGCTATAGTGTAGTTGACACCGATACTTTCATCAGTGGCATTATCAAAGACTTTCTGCCCGGGAAAGTACATGGTGGGAATTGTCCCGGCCACAGTCATGATCGCGCCATTATTCAGAAGTGCGCCGGCAAGGTTATTAAGGGCACTGGGTTTGGCATTCCAGCATGAGCATTGAAATATACTGGTGGGATACCGGTCATTAAGTTTCGCTGCATTTGCCAGGTTCATAATGCCAAGGGCATCGGATGCAAAACCATGGGTATTCCACATGCATGCGCCGAATTTGTCTTCTGTCCACACCTGTAAAACAGTAGCATAGTCTGTGGGCATTGATTCCGGTGGTCCCGGATCGGCAAAATCATAGATACGGTGATAGCCCCACCCGGCAGCTTCACAGGCGTCTCTCTTTACCGCTTCACCGATCCAGTTACCCGGTGTCTGTTCATCGCAGGGCTCCATGGGAATAATCATTTTCCAGCGCCAGTCAATCTCATCAAGTTGCGCATTTTCGTAAGTGATAATTTTATTCAGTATTTTATCAAAGACAGTATAGTTACCGGTATAGAGAGGAATGCGACCTACATGCACCTCTGCATATTTATCAGGATCACCTTGTTCATAATCGGTCCACTCGCCACAGATTCCATTACCGTTACCATCCCAGGTCCCGGAAAGGTCACTGTTATACAGGTCTGCCGGTTTGTCACGGTCGCAAATTTTCATTGCCGCATCGCCATTTAACGGATGGGGATTTCCCATGATAAGCACATATTCGATGGCCGGATTTTCATAATTATCTTTTAACCATGTTCGAATATTAACAGCGGCAGAGTCTCCGGAACCGCCACCCCAATCAGTGTCGGTTACCACCTGCACATCAAAACCACGGGCCTCTTTACCGGCAATAAAAGCATTAAGTGCCTGGGAATTGGAAACAATTTTTTCAGTGACCATTATAACATATTTTGGTTCCCGGGTACGTTTTACTTCTCGGGTATAGGTTCCTTCAAAGGTGCTGAAGTTCGATACAATTCTCTTAATGCTCTGCGTGATATGATAAGGAATTACTGAACAGCTGTTTACCGGACAATCCTGTTTGTAATCAACAATGATTTTTCCCCGGGATATCTTTACCAGCTTTCCGGTCACCGGATTATACTGAAAGGGATAACAGGCAATCTCAACAATTTTATACTGATGCATTCTTCCTGTGGAAAGAATCGTAACATTGTCTTTCGGATATAGTGCATTTACAGAGTAGACACCGGCATCTTTTCCTGGGATTACATGTTCTGAAACCTTATAACCTGTACGAAATTGCGGCATCTGCACTGGTCTGACATTAAACACACCGGGAATTGTCTCTATCTCGACATCACGCAAGGATACCACAACGGTTTTAACATCAGCATCGCCTGGCAGCAACAGGGAAAAGGTTTCAACCGGGAGTGCAGGATGTCCCGCGTGTCCGGATATTTTGGCTGGTGCAAATTCGGCAATACCGTTGTGGCTGGTTACAGCATACGATCTATCAGCCACATCAATGGTAATAGATGCGTATACAGTAAACGCTGCAGTTAAAAGCGCATAATAAGCAGCAATGACCTTTTTCATATGCACAACATCCGGTTCGCTTTAACGCATGTGTTTATAAACATGCGGCACTCTTAATTGTTCTCGTCCTCGTCCCTCGTCCTCGAAAAAAGAAGAGCCGAGAACGAAGGCAAAGTGCCGGTGGTACGTGTTTTGCCCGAGGAAGAGGGACGAGGACGATTGGAAACGTCATTTTAATTATAAATACATGCACGTAGTATGGACTCTGGTTTGGCTAGAGCGTACACCATAAACTTATCAAAGAAAATAGATTAAAAGTAAGAAATATTAAAAATCGAGACTGACGAATAGAGTCAATATAATGAAAAAGGCAATGGTTAAATCTGTGTTAAGCGCTAATTTTTATTATATTATGATTATACAAATAACTAGTATAAAGTAACACATGGTGGGGATGTGTAATTTTATCTCCGCCATTTTTATTTGGAATGGTATAATTAGTATACATAGGAGAATATAGGGTTATACGCAGTTGAAACAAGGAATAATTCATTACAAAGGTCCTGTATAAACTTTATATGCTCTTTTTTCGACTGTAATAGTAATAATTAGTGCTTGTCCTAAAACGTCATTCCCGCATACTTCTGGCGGGCGAAGTGCTCCGCAGGGGTGAATCCATGCCTTAAAACATCAAAAAAAGCTGGATTCCAGCCGAAAAGAATACCGGAATGACGGCAAACAGGTACTTTCCGGATAGACACTAATTAGGGGATTTTTAGTAAATTAATAGTGAGAGATGCTACTAAAAATTGAGGGGCATTATTGATGAGATGGATCCATTCCGCCACCAGAATTGGTGGAGCATTATCTTTTTTCCTGCCTTTTTGTATTCAGATCTGTTTTGCTGATGTTGAGATGTCATACAGCTATTCCCTGTCTCAAGGTTTATACCGTGGCTCTCTGAAATGGAAAAACAGGCAGACTGAATATTACTGGAATAACGATGTCCTGCCCATTGTTGCTGTTGGATATTCTCTGCGGACAGAAGCATACACGATTCCCGGCCGGGTCAACTATCAGACTCTTAATAAAGATGCAGACGGGCTGACGCAATATAGGTATCTCTATCCCCGCGGCGAACGATTAAGCCTCATCCCCAACGAGGAGGAGACGTATGGTGGGCCGGACAATGTGACGCTCTATCTGAATGATCCATTAGATGGTTCCTGCCCCTATCCAAGATATCCGCATATTGTAATAAAAGACAAACCATGGTACGGGCTGAAATACCCTGATACATACAAATACGCACCGCCGCTTATGGCTGATGATATTAATGCCTCCACCGGGGCGGTGACCGGGCAAAGTGATTATTACGATCCTGCAGCCTGGAAGGCACGTGATGAGGGTGTCCTTTTAGTTTCAGAGGATCACCACCCGACACAGCTCTGGCTTGGTATGCCCCATGTTGAGGCTGGCGAGAGTATTAACGATGCAATCGATCCTGCTGACATTTACCAGGGGGCAATTGACGATGCTATCGGCAATATTCAGGATGTACGCGGCTCGTATATAGCGCCGAACAGCCCGACGGGTGAGGGGGTGAGTTATACCCATACCAGTGGTGAAGGCCCGGGCGGCCTTATGATGGTAATGGCAACGTCCTGGGGACAGGAGATATTCGGCTATGATATGCGTGTACCCATCGCAATCGGCTGCAAGGAGTCATGGAACTGCGTTTTCTGGGATAGTTCTCATCAGCTTTTCCCGGAATGGGATTTCGCCGGTACCCATCCAAGCTATGGTGGCGGCGCCTGCAATACAGACCCGTACCAGATAACTACCGCCAGTAATATCCAGATTGCCTTTCAGACGATGCCGGATTACCTGAATCATAGCTCGAGTATTCAGGAATTTTTTACCGGCGTTAACTGGCCGGGCGCAATGAAAACCAATATTATCAATGCGACCGTTACTTTTTATGTAGTTCTTTCTACCGGCTACTATGGCTATTTCTCCGCGTCACGGGCTCACCGGATAGATGAGTTTGCAGCCAACGCCGCGGATGATTTCTCAATGCTTCGCATTGTCTCTTTCGGCTATAATCAGGGGAAGAACCGGCCTGAAATATTCAACATGCGCCACGGGCAGCAGCGGCCCAGGATGCTGACTGAAAAGAATCTGTCCAACAGCGACGCCATGGTCGGGGCTTATGAATATGCGCCGAAAATAATTGATATGGTGCGGCGTCTCGGTACCTGTGATAATGTGTATGACTGGGGTATAACCTGGGGTGATGTCCAGGATTTTTGCGCAGACCTGCGCAAGTATCATTATGCTAACGGTATTCCCAGTGAGACCCAATGGAATGCCATGAAGGATGAAATGAAAGCAGCCTTTGATAAAATGAAGGGAAAAGCGCCGACTCAGGGGCTGGAATCAGATCAGATATCTTTCAGGTATAACTGGCTCACCATGATACGGATTATGAAGTCATTTCTACCTAAACCCGGTGAGTTTCTTCCCAGGGGTTCAGCATTCTATTCCGCATTCAGTGGCGGTACATCAAAAATTGATTTCTGCGGAGCCTATCATCCGCAATTCTATTATGCAGGTAGTGATATAGATCATGAATCGCAAGGCCCTCTGCCGGATACCAACTGGGCGGCGGAGATCTACTGGATTGAGCCGCGATATAAATACCCCTCTACAGAACAGGGATTCCCGGTTATCGGCGATTTCCCCAACAATAATAATTTCAGAATCACCGCGGATATCCTGGATGATGGTACTGGCGGCGGTAAGGTAACAGCGCGCTATAGTATAAGCCCGGGGGATCCATCAAGCGGCGGCCAGTCATTCTGGCGTGACGGTGAAAGGACCGGCGGCAGCCCGGAATATCCGGTACCGGTTGACTGGGTTGACATGGATGATATCGGGGCGTCACAAACGCCGGTCGGAGGCAGGCGATTCAGCGGTATATTTGATGCGAGCGGGATTCAGAACGAGACACGACGTGTTTACATTGAGGCAAGAGATAACAGCGGCTACCGGACGATATCGTGGGTTGATGTATTTTTCAAGGATGACGGCCTGCCTGACCTGGTGATAACCGCGGACCCTCCTGACGGAGCCCATTTTGTCGTTGATACGACAGTAATCCTGACAGTGAAGGATGAAAATGGTCAGGATGTTCCCTTCGCAACAATTTACTATACCCTTGACGGCAGTGACCCGACGACTGCCTCACCACAGTACACCGGCCCCATTACCCTTGCCGGTAATCCCGGTGATGTTTTTGTAGTAAAAGCCCTTGCTGTGGCAACCGGGTATACCTCGGCTACCGGCCAGTGGACCTACTACCAGGACGCGGCTGCTGCATGGATTGATGCAGATCCTGCTGATGGCACTATTTTCAAAGTTTCCCTGACAGTAACACTAACCTCAAACACCGATACGATTCTGTATACCACGGACGGCTCGGATCCCGCGACAAACGGTGCCTATTACACCGGCTCATTTGATGTAACCGGTGCTATTGTTATTGTAAGAGGCATTGCCAGGGGTCAGGGATATATCCCGGCTACCGGACAATGGACCTATTACCGTGATTCAGACACCGCCTGGATAAGCGCAGACCCTGTGGACGGTACTACCTTTCAGGATCAGTTGACTGTAACACTCAGCACCAATGCCGATACCATTCACTATACCACTGACGGTTCAAATCCGGTGACAAATGGCAGTCTCTATACGGGCCCGTTTACCGTATCGGATGTCTTATCGGTAGTTCGGGGATATGCCTTCGGCGACAGTTATATCCCGGCAACGGGTATCTGGAAATACTATAAGGAATCGGATACCGCCTGGGTAGATGCCGATCCCGGTGACGGTACCACTTATGGCCAGCAACTGACTATTCTCCTGAGCACCAATGCCGATACCATCCATTACACGACAGACGGTTCGGATCCGGTGACCAACGGCATACTGTATACCGGCCCTATTACTATCTCTGGCGGCGATGTTACGGTGAAAGCGGTTGCAACAGGGGAGAATTTCGAGCCCGGGTATGGCTCATGGACCTATTACCAGGTTACACTGCCTGATGTTATCGCGACACCTCCGGGGCAGGAGTTTGCCACCAGTATTTCTGTCACCCTGTCGTTGTCATCACCGTGGCCGGGAGCGATAATTTATTACACGCTTAATGGCCCCGATCCTGATGAGACCAGTACAGAATATACCAATACGCCTATTGAGATTACCGAAACCTCCACATTGCGCGCGCGTGCCTATGCGTCAAACGCACTGCCGAGCAAGATAACGACCGAGGTGTATACCAAGGTATTTGCTATAGATACAGCCTGGTATCGTGACGCCGACGGTAACGGCGGTATTGACAAGGCGGAACTGTTGTGTAATGATACCCCTGACAGCCTGCCGATAGAAATAGAAATGACCAATCCCTTTGATAATACCGATATCAAGACAGTTACCAGCAGCAGTATTGCCTGGAAAGATAATGATCCGTCAACCAAGATGATTATTATTACGATGCCCGATCCATTTCCCTATACCCACAATACCTACTTTACTCCAGGCAGTTATGGCCGGATTACCGCAGGTAAATATCTCAAAGAACCCTTTTCCGTTAAAGACGGCGTTGCACCGGTAGTTGATAAGGCTGTGTTTTATCCGGGAATGGTGGAAAACACGCAGACCCTTGAGCGGTTTGAAGATACACTTGAGGTGCTGTTTTCTGAAGGAGTAGCCGGTATTGGCACAGGTATGGATAGATACTTTAATTTGATCACTGAAGCAGGTATATCCTATTACTTTGACTTGGTAAAGTATAGCAGTACCGGTAATAAGGTGACTTTTATTGTTCAGAAAGACGGGATTAACGGTGTCGAATATCCGAAGGACACAGATTCGATATGGATAGATATAGTTTCCGGTATCAGGGATAACCTTGGTAACCAGCAGAAAGTTACCAATAATCGACGTGCTCCGTTGCAGGTCCAGCCACAACAGCCACAGATTGTAATTAAGGCGTTGACACCCTTTACTCCAGTGACTGTGCAAAATTCAATGCCGAATCTGACGGATATTGAAAACAGCAGTCTCGAGATAATAGCGGAGGAGGGCGGCTTACTTATTACTGTTGATTTTCTCAGCGACCTGAGCAAACAGTTGGATAGTATAACCTGTGCCATTAAAGTATTTGATCCGGTCGGCAATTTAGTTGCACAATGCCCGGATGTTCATGATGAATCCGGTAACATTCGGATGGGTTTCAGGACGACTGAAATAAATTCTATTGACGTGACGCAATTGATAATTTACTGGAACGGGTATAATGAAAACGGGCGAAAGGTCGGGCGTGGGCCATACATCGGGGAGGTAATTGTTTCATATGGTGAACACGTTGTCAAAGAGAACGTTCCGATAGTTGTGAAGCGGTTGGAGTAATTATAAGTACTATGCTTCCTATAATAGTTACAGTTTAAAGTTTGAAAGTTTAAAGTCCGTAGAGTTTAAAATCTTAAATCTTCTTGATCCCCTCTCCTCCCGGCCCATTAATCCTAATTTTATTCTTTACGCCCGGGCGTTTTTTCGAGAGACAATTTTTCCCCGGAGGCATTAGTCCCTATAGCGGCGGTTATTGTTTTTTCTCCTGTCAGCTATCTTATATTTATTGTATATTTCGGCTGTGATGTATACGTGAGAAATATTTTAATGTTTTCATAAAAAGGAGAAACACTTATGTCGTTGTCTCGTCGTTCATTCTTAAAGACCAGTGCTAGTGCAGCCGCAGCCTCATCAGTGCTTCCTGCATTGGGTGTCTGTTCATCACCGAAGGCGGGAACAGTAAATCCTGCATATAGTCCTCTCAATAAATGGCCGGGACGCTGTGTGCATAATTATAACCGTACCGCCACAGAAAATCTGAAAGCAAACCGGGATGTTGTTGTTGCCATGGTTGATGATGCTATCGCCCTGTTGACAGGCGAAAAGGATGTGGGTGCTGCGTGGAAAAGCATTTTTCCTGAAACTTTTTCGGGAACATCCAAAATTGCTATAAAAGTCAACATGCTCAACCCCAAATATCCACCCCATCCGTTTGTGGTAGTGGGTATCGTAGAAGGACTGAAGAAAATGCAGGTTGAAGGTAATCCATTTGCGGTATCTAATATTTTTATTTATGATTCCAATAACCGCTCATCGTTTGAAGAAGCAGGATTCCGCAGGGAATATTTCCCTGGTGTCACTATGGTTCATCATGGAAAGACGCAGAAGAACTTCGGTGATGGTGCCCATGGTAATACACCCTATACCGAAACACTGCATCAGTGCGATTTTCTGATTAATGTGCCGGGACTGCGCGGACATAGCGGGTATGCCGGAAAGGTAACGCTTGGTTTCAAGAGTCATTACGGCACGTATCCACCCAAGTATCATAATAAAATGACACAGCCGTTTCTCTGTGATATTAATTGTACCGGCCCGGTATTTAAGAAGACTGTGTTGACTGTTTTGGGTGCGATTTTCGGATTGAAGGAGGGGCATGGGCCTAAAGGTGATGCTGACAGCTATCTTACCTATGTACAGAAAATCGATGCACAAAGCACCAATCCTACACCCAATACTATTCTGATGAGTACCGACCCGGTTACCGCAGAATTCCAGGCGATTAAAATCATGCGCATGCGGGATGGAAAACCATATACCGTAGAGAGTATGCCTGCCTATTTACGCTCCTCTGCCGGTATCCAAGCGGGGCTGAAGGTGAACTATAATATCGGTATCATTGATGAGGCTAAAATGGATGTCCGTCGGATAGTAAACGGTAAGACTGTATAGTATTTGTTTTTTTGTTTTATGACCTCACCCCTCGGTCGAACAAGAAATGTTGTAGTTGTTTTTTTTGTAACCTCACCCCCGGTCGAATAAGAAATGTTGAATTTGTTTTATAACCTCACCCCCCAGCCCCCTCTCCTACCATAGAGGGGGAGCTTGTTTAACTTCTTTCTTTGCTTCTCTTCTGCCAACGAGGGGGAGCAATGAGTAAAATAAAATTAAGGTAGGTAAGCTTAATGTCTAAGATGTCAAGTTGTGTTGTGCTTCTTCAGCGGGTGGAAGAATACAAAAAGAGACTTAAAGGAAATCCGTTTTAAGAATCCCGATGTTTTAAACAATATATCATATATTCTTAACACAATAAAAAACTATTAACTCTTGTTCAGAGATAATTAACGCTTCGGAATTGAAACAATTTCATGAAAAGGCAGCATAATTGTAATTTTTTGTTGAAATTGTCGAAAAAATTTAGTATACTTATAAGTGGGATATCCCACTTGTGTTTGTTAAAACCAATTAACTTTTGCTAATTTTGAAACCGGCACGGTAGCAGTATTACTGGAGCCTTAAACTGGAGTCTTTTATGCAAGCAGAACTACTTGAAAAAGAGTATGATACCGTATTAGATGCAAAAAAGAGAGTTACTATAAGAGGTAAAGCAAAATACAAAAATTTTCATGTTAAAGAATTTTCAAACGGTATCATTGTGTTGGAACCGCGCGAGCTGAAAGTTCCTGATGATATATCAGAGAACACGCTGAAAATGGTTTATTCATCAATTAAAAATTTTAAGAAGGGAAAAGTCGGCAGCCACTTAGATTTCTCGAAATACAAAAAATATCTTGATAAGGAGTGAAATCGATGCTGTTTAATATTTTGTTCGGAACCCCGGAAATGGACGCCTTTTGGAAAAAACTTCAAAAAAAAGAAAAAGATAACAACCTATCAAAATCAGAACTGAAATTATTTAAAAAGCTTCTTAAGACAACTCACCATCTCGCACAGAATCCTAAACATCCCGGTCTATGTTCACATGAAATATCCGACCTCTCCAACAAAGCAGGATTTAAAGTGTTTGAGTCATACGTTGAGAACAATACCCCTTCAGCCGGACGCGTTTTCTGGACTTACGGGCCAAATAAAGGAGACATAACAATTTTAGGGTATGAGCCACACCCTGAGGATAAAAAACGTGGAGCATATAAAAGAATAAAATTGTCTAAAGTTACCGCAAATTGAATAAAGCGCAACATATTCAATTTATCCGAACTATACGACTAGCGCGTTTCAAAGGAGGCCGGAATGAAAGGCCACTTTCCCCCATGTCAATATATTCCCTTTACTGAATAGATGAAATGGGTACACAATTGAGTATATTACTATAATAGGCATTCCAAATAGTATTCATTACACATCATTTATACCCATAGGGCATAAGTTTCGTTTGAATTGATGGTGCTATTACCTAGCCCCACAATTCAACTCAGCTTTATCCCTGAAAATATAATTGAAAGCCCCTAGATAAATCTGAGTAGAATCGGAAGGGCTTTTTCAAATCCCTCCGCTTAACTCATGTTTATCCCTGAAAATATAATTGAAAGCCCCTAGATAAATCTGAGTAGAATCGGAA
>CBDVBE010000104.1:0-16504 GCA_965372145.1 uncultured bacterium
AAGCTTGAGCTTGCGCTCTGCAGGGGGGTGAGGTTATAAAAATTCAATTCCATACAAACAATCGCTCAATTTAGATATGAGAGAAGTTTCTTTTTTAATTCAAGATAAAAAGAACAGAGTGCGATTTTTTGCCGGGGGCCGGTTCTCGTAGTTTTTATTCTTATATGCAGGGTTTTAAAAATAACTACGGTGAAATATTAGGCGGATTTTTCCCAGGCAAACCCGGTAATGTTTCTCTCTTCACCGGAGAACTCCATACCGATGCAGTAAATCGGCAGCCTGAGAGATGTGTATTTCTCATGGTATTTCTTCTTTTTTATCTGTTCAAGCGCCGATGTTCCTGATTTGTCCAGATCAAGCACTTTAAACTCAAAAATATACACCGCATGATCCATAACAACCGTGAGGTCTATTCTTCCGGTACTGGTGAAATCTTCTCCCCTTGTATCAAGCCCAAGAGCGGTAAAATAGGTGTAGAAGATTGATGCATAATATCCTTCATAGTGCGCGATACTGTTTTTACGATACCAGTCGGATGGGATTGACGCATAGAATGAGTGAAACAGATCTTTCAGTTTTTCGATATTTTCTTCCAAAAGACAGTTGTATAAATTGAGATGCTCTTTATCCTGTTCATGTGTTTTATGGGTAAGCCAGCTTAGAATATGGTCTGTCAAGCTCATTTTGACTTCAAGATTCGGCCATGAAAGAGTGTAGCCTAATCTATTGCCAAGCTGAACGCTTTTTTTTATAGTAAGGTATCCGGTCTGGAAAAGAAGGGTAATTATATCAATATTTTCAACATCAAAACTGCTGAGAATTTTTTCGGATGCGGTAACATTTTCAAGACCGGGGATAAAATACCTGTTTTTCTCAATCAATTTAATCAGAAATGACGGTGTGGCGGATTCAAACCAATAGTTTTTAAAAATTTTTGAATCGAGATAGAGTAGTATGTCCCAGGGATTGTAGATACCCTCATTGCCGCCAAAGTTATAGCCGTTATACCAGAGTTTAATTTTTCCCATATCCAGACCTTGTAATGCATCTTCAAAAACTGTCTCCAGTTCTTTTTGGGTGTAGCCGCAAATAGAGAAAAACCGTGGATCAATGGTAATGTCTTTGATGTTGTTTAAGCCGGAAAAGAGGCTTACCTTACTAAATTTGCTAACGCCGGTAATAAAAACCAGTTTCAGGTATTGATCAGCATCTTTAAGCACGGAATAATAGTTTTTCAGTTCTTCTCTGATTGCTGTTGCGGTTGGTATGTCCGTAATATTGTCTAAAATCGGTTTGTCATACTCATCAATAAGAACAACCACTTTTGAAGAATATTTTTTAGATAATTTTTGTATCAGTTCTGAAAATCTATTTTTGAGATTGTCGTTGTTAACATCAATAGTATAGGTATCTTCGTTCAGGGTTAACGCATATAAAAAACTTTCCTGTAATTCCTTTACATTCCTGTGAACTCCTGATCCGAAACTTATTTTAATGACAGGATACGATGTATTCCAGTCCCAGTTTTTTTCAAGATATAACCCTTTAAAAAATTCTATTTCTCCTTTAAAAGCCGATTCCATTGTCGATAGAAAGAGACTTTTGCCAAATCGCCTTGGCCTGGAAAGGAAAAAGTATTTGCCATTATCAACGAGTTTTTTAATAAAGGAACTTTTATCAACATAATAATAATTTTCTTCAATTATCTCACTGAATGTCTGGATACCAATAGGGAATTTAATCATATAAAACTCCGGAAATTATAATTGTTTTGTGATCAATAATATACATCATAATGGTGGTATTCGCACATAAGTTACATTTAAAGACAACAGCCTTTTAGCGGTACATTATCAACATAACGGTTGGGAAAAATTCACGAAGGAAGAACTGACTGGGGGTGAACCACGGTTAATTGAAAACGGTGGTGTGCCTATTCACTCGTCAATAACTTCGATCTTCTCGACCTGGAAATAGAATAAAAAAGCACCCGCGATTTACGTTTTTTATTGTAGGTCTTCTTCCTTTCAGCCGGTAAATCTTCAACCGTGCCTTCCTTGAATCCAATCTGCTGAAACCAGTCGGATGCTTGTGTGGTAAGCACAAAGACCTTTTTCATCTTTGCCTTGGTAGCTTTTTCAATAAGGTAGGAGATGATTTTATTGCCGATCTTAAGGTTGGCATACATGGCATCAATTGCAATACCCGCAATTTCAGCGGTTTTCCCCGGATAGGTATGTAATGCGCCGCACCCATGAATAATACCGTCAACTTCGTATACCACAAAGTCATTAATTCGTTCCTCAAGAAATTCCGGAGTCCGATGGATAAGGATACCCTCATCTACAGAATCCTCCATGATACTCAATACAAAGGGGATATCGTTGAAGTTCATTGGGCGTATATTTTCGTGCTGATTGGAATAGACCATGGTACCCAAACCACGGTTGGAAAAAATTTCTTTCAGTAGCATGCCTTCGACTTTACCGTCAACTATATGCACCCTTGTTACTTCACTCCGGCAGGCATCATAGGCGAGGGTAACCAGTTCCATTTCCGGATCGTTGACATGGTCACTGTTCATATCGATAAATGCGCCGGCCTCGGGAACCGTTAACTGGGTGATGATGCCGTTGTTGGCAGTATACACCCCCAAAGGAATAGCATAATTCTTCGATGAGATGCCCCCGAATGCGGTAAGAAAGAACAGCTTCGCCGCTTTCAGCTCTTTCGCAATGCTGATTGCAAGTTCGTTTGATGACAGGTTGTATGGTTTCCCGGTGGGGCTCCAGCCGATATTGGGAAAGATCGGAATCATGCCATCTTCAAGTGCTTTCTTTACAATTGGGGTGTTTATTTTATCAACACTACCGGAATACAGATAGTCGACACCATTCCGGACACCAATGCTGCGCGCTTTAACCCAGTTGCCGATAATGGCATTGGTGTTATTCTCGGCAAGAAGGGTCATAACCTTATTTGAGACGTCGAAGGCGGCCATTTTAATAAAAGGTATCGCCTCAAGGGCTGTCACACGGATACCGTTGGTAAACTCGGATGTGAGGTTAAAACTGTTTAATATTTCGTTTATACGGTTCGTTGTTCCGGGGACCAGTACAATCCGTATACCCATCTTGTGAAGCAGCACCAGGTCGGTAATTAAAATTGGAAATGACGGGTGGGTTATTAACTCGCTGTCAATTTTAATAACAAAGGTCTCATTCTTAAACCGGTTGATATACCCGAACGCCTGCCGGATCGTGTCAACCTGCTCCTTTAATTGTTTTTGTATATTCATAATCTCAACTTAGGTATTAAGGTATACAATGTATCGGCAGTAGCAAAATAATGCTTTGACGCGCAAAAATAAAAGTTTTTTTTGGCAACAATTTCTGTAACCGTTCACAGGTTCCGGGTTCAAAGGTTATAAATAATTTTCTTCATCACTATCCCTATCGCAATCGCTATCGTCTTTTTTAACTGCTGTACCAAAGAGCAGCGCAGTGCCCTGTTCAATAAAGCAAGGTTGGAAGGTGCATGCTCTGAAGAGACATACCACCTTTAAAGTGTGCTTTTTATAATGACATATTTTTATACAGGGCACTTACATTCAAGACTCACGACACGACTTCTCTTCTATTCCACATTTTTCTCTTACATTTCCTCCTGCCATAATTATACAATTAAATATTGTAAAGAATACGCGGGTTGGTTGTATTCTAATCAAAATCAATTCATTAGCCTGATTTGCAGAAAAGATATATAAAAATTATAAGCACTTAGTAGAAATTCTAAAAGCCCAATGCATTTATTTAACACACAGAAAAAGATTTTTACCTCGAGCAAGGTCCCTTTCTTTATCCTCCTGTTTCTCTGCTTTGCAAGTGCAATCCTGGGGGATAGCATAGCGGAAGCCCTGCTGCTTTCTAACTTTGATGCTTCAGTCATTCCGCGGATGTATATGGTTAATGCGCTGTTTCTTTTCTTCTCATCACTTTTTATTATGTCCCTCATTGACAGAATAGACCGCGGCAGGTTTTTCCTTGTTTTCCTGTGCATTCATTGTGTGATACTGACGGTTATATGGTGTGCGGTCTTTTTTGGCATGACATTTTTGTTTATTCCACTCTTTTCTTACTCCTACGTGACAAAAATATTTCTCTTTCTTATGTTCTGGACTTTGGCGAATGATAGTATCGATTCAAGAAAAGCAGGTAAAGAATTTCCTTTTATAGCGGCAGGTGGGACTCTCGGTGCAATTTGTATTTCATTTACCATACCATGGCTGTTGAAACTTATTTCAGCGCAGAATCTCCTGATCGTATGGATTGCCTTAAGTATACTGGTGCTTCTCTGTTTCATCCCGGTAAAACAGTCGTTCGGGAAATACTTTATGCAAATGTCTGATAGCGAGAAACATGTTCGCCGAAACCTGAAAAGCATGATGAATGATATCGCTTTGATAGGAAGAGAACCGCTTCTTGCCAATATGTCAGTGTTGTATTTCTTTCTTTTTTTCATTCTGCTAAATCAACATTATGCGTTCTATGAGGCAATTAAAGCACGTTTCATTGACGCTCACCGGTTAGCGGGATTCCTTGGCTATTTCAACGGGGTAAGCATGGGGGTGACCCTTTTACTTCAGTTGACGCTTTCGGGGATTATCATAAAAAAAATTGGCTCGACCCGTTCGATGTTAATGCTGCCGGCGGTGTTATGCATTATTTTCGGCGCGTTAACAGTCATGGGATTTTCATTGGGTAGCAGCAATAATTCTATTATTGCATTACAGCTTTTTTTCTGGGGAATAGCAGGTGGGGTAGGATTGCGGATAGCCTTTTTTGATTCCTTTTTCTCGCCAAATTTCCAGATATTTTTTTCAAGCCTGCCGCAGGAAATACGGGGAAGAGGGAAACTCGTTATTGAAGGAGTAGTAAAACCTTCCGCAATGGTTTTTGCAAGCGTATGGCTTCTCTTTATCACCAGCAAGATTTCATTCAGCATAAACATGATAATCCTGTTTGCTATTTCAGTACTGATGGTTATTCAAACATTCAGAATCCGGGCAAGCTATACACAAAGTTTAACACAGTACCTCGGTGATTTTAAATCCCGGGTGTCACTTTCACTCTTTGATTCGGCGGAAGTGTCTGCCGGCGGTGATATGCTTGCATTCCTTTCGAGTAAGCTGGAAGATGAGTCTTATGAAATAAAATGCTACGTGATCGAACTGTTGGCCAAGATAAATTCAGATGAATCAATAACTATTCTGAAGGAGCATTTATACAAAGAGGACAGGCGGGTACGGGCGACAATCGTCTCATCGCTGACACGATTAAAATCCGACAGTTTGAAACCACTTTTTAAACTGCTGCTACGGGATACTGATTACCGGGTGGTGGCAAACAGCATCTTTGCCCTTGCTGCGTTTAATGATGAAGTGATTAATGAAGGGCTGTATGCATACTTGTCGCATGAGAATAACCGCGTTCGGGCGAATACGATTATGGCATTGTGGCCTGTTTCTAATGAAATAAAGCGTAAAAAACTGTTCTCGACGCTTGAAATGATGCTCATGTCTGAGCAGAAAAATGTGTGTGCGAGTGCACTTTTTGCCCTTCGTGAAATAGCCGCCCGTGAGGAAGCGCCTGCGCTCCTGGCACAATTCTTTACCGATCGTAAAAATCAGATAATCGGCGATAGAAATATCTGGTATCATTTCATTCGGGCAATTGCTAAAACACCGGTTGACACATTGATTGATCCACTCCTGACACTCGCAGAAACAGTGAATAAAAAGATGCGTAATGATATTGTAAGTATTCTTACCGAAGCGAACAACAATGGATACGATATTTTGGAACGTATACAGGTGCTTTCAGAAAAAGGTACGGTTGTCAGAGGTATTATTTTAAAAACGTTAACCATGGTACGAATAAAAGGAGTAAAAAAGATTGAACAGAAATTGATAGAAATTGCCGAGGAGGAATCTGAGCTGGCTTTTAACGACTGGTCAACGTTTAAAACGTTAACCGGGAATGCCGGCAATCCGGCTGAACACTTGCTTTCGAACGCGATTCACGAGGAGTGTATTACCGATCATTTAAATAACCTGATATTCATAGCGGCTGTTCTGGACACCAGCGGCCGGGTGAAGACAGTGATGCGACGGCTTAATCATGACAACAGGCATGTACGCGCCCGGGCATTGGAGGTGATGGATAATACCGGGAATATGAAAGTAAACCGTCTGGTAATAAAATTGATTGAAATGGGTGATGAGGAAGAAACCGAAAAGGAAATAATAGAACAGGACGCACAAATGCGAAACGATGTTTTAACACTGGTAAAAAGATATACGGAGAATTCTAACCGGTGGGTGAGTGTGTGCGCTGAATATGCACTTACACAACAAAGCGGTATATAGTATTTTGTGCGGGCAGAGTGTTTACAGATAGTTAATTAGTATCTGTTAAATATCGCTTGTTTTGAATGTCATTCCGGCATGCTTTTGGCCGGAATCCAGCTTTTTAAGTGTTTAAGGGCATGGATTCCCGCCAAAAACATGCGGGAATGACTGTCATCTGTCAATATTTAACAGAAACTAATTACTTTAAGGGCATGGCAAAGTGGAATCGACAGAAGATAAATCTTTTAAACTCCTTGAAAATGTGATCTTTTTAAAGAAAACATTGCTGTTTTCTTCAATGCAGACCAGTGAATTGCGCGCCCTGGCCGCGATTGCCGAAGAACACTCGTTTGGTGCCGGGAAGGAAATTGTTCGTGAGAATGATGTCGGCGATTCACTCTATATCATCAAAGAGGGCAGTGTTGACATTATAAAGAGAATCGATGAGAAAAATACTATAAAGCTTGCAGAGCTCTCGCAAGGTGAATGTTTCGGCGAAATGGCATTGTTCGATGCGGAACTGCGTTCCGCGAGCGTCTATGCAGAGGCCCCGTGTGTATTGTTATGTATTAAAAGTGATGATCTTAACGATTTGCTGCTCGATTATCCGACCATTGCTATTGAATTTGTCAGGATATTCGTAAAACGCCTTAGGAAAGCAAATACAACTATAGAAAAATTATCATCCGAAAACCGGGATTAGTGCTTGGCCGAAAACAAACTCAAAATGAAGAGTTTTCGGACAGACACTAATTAACACAATGGTGAGCCTATGATGATTCGTATCGGTTATTTCTTCACAGCAGTACTTACCTTTCTGGTGCTGTGCACGCCGCCTGAAAATCTGCGGGTCCTTATTAAAATGATGGACAAACAGGAGAAATATTTCCATGAAGAATTGGTGTCGAAATTTACTATCCCCGATGAAAGGCGTCTTGAAATTATACGATATGCAAGTGTCGATAGTATTGAAGCTGAATTAACCAAATTCCCCGGAAAAATATCCCTGATTAAAGTACCCTTTGAAAAAAGCTGGTCACTTGTCAGAAAAGGCAAAATTAAATCTTTACATGCATTTCTCACTTCGGATGAAATTAAGAAATTTAATGACACCTACCTTTTTAATTATTTAGGCAGGCAGCATAACGTGCAATATTTTATTCCGCGAAAATATGAAACACGTATCATGGTGTATCGGAAAAGTAAGGTCAAGCATGCGGCTGGTCTCTGGAAAACATTTCTTGATACTATTAACCTGTGCGTTAAGAAGTGCAACGGCTTTGGCCTCCCGACCGGGTATGTGCTGGAGGATAATCCGAATCTGTGGGACTATTTTGATGTGTTAGTGGTTGGGTGGATCTGGGCACGAATGGAATATAACGGTGAGACCAAACCGCGGATTGCCCATCGCGGAAAACGCTATTCCGGCACCTCACACCGAATAATTGACCGGGTGTTCCAGTGCAACGGTGATACCGGTGCTGTGGTTTCCATGCAGGGTGATGCGGTACTTGATGCGTTTCACTGGGAAGCGGTCTATGCCGCAGGGGGGATATATAACCCGCGCATGTGGGAGGAAGAATGGTCCGGCTCCGATATATGGCAGGGATTTGCCGATGAGGAGGTCTTTCTCTCGTTTATGACCCAGCTTGATTGTTTCTCAATTCATGGTACCGGGCAGGATGGACTGGAAGGCTTTCTTGCCGATCCTGACGATATGGGTGTGGCAACTATGCCGGCAGGATGTTCATTTGAACTCTCGGAGAACGGTGAGGTGCTGCGGAAAGGAAGGAAAACGATAACAACCGGTGGATGGTGGTGGGCAATACCGGCTGATGCGCCGGATCCCAAACTCTCCTATGAACTCGCACTGTATATTACCAGTAAAGAGAATCAGGTGCAGGGATGCCGCAGGTTTGGTATGCTTCCGGTACGAAAAGACATCCGTAAGGAGATGGATTCCCTTTTTGAAGCTGAGTGGATGAAAGAAATTTATGATGTTTCTTATGAACAGGTAGTCTATAATAAATCTACAATTGTGCCCAGGCATCACCGGTTCCATGATATCGGTAAAATGTATCTTGATGCCTGGTATTACCTAGTGGTTAACCGCAACTGGTCCGAGGATAAAAAAATACCAAGCAGAGTATATATCCGGAAAGTTATTGAAATTAAATATATCCCGCATCTTCGCCGGTTTCACTAGTTAGTGCCTGTCCGAAAATGCATCATTTTGTCATTTCGACCGAAGGGAGAAATCTGTAAGTTATTGATTCTTAGAGAAGATAGATTTGTCACTCCGTTCTTAAGAATAAGGTGGTTCAACCCCGACAAAAAACATCGGGATTGTTTCTATTGTATAGTTTGTACTTTCTCCCTTCGGTCGAAATGACTGTTAAACCTAGTTTCCGGACAGACACGAGTTCCTGAAATCACGGAAAGCCGATATATATTCTGTGAAAATTGTATTTTAAAATTAAAGAGATTCTGTATGTGTGTTTCGAAAACAGTGCGCTAATCCGTTATAAGGATATATTCGTATGCAAAGATGTATAAAACTATTTCTCATTGGTACTTTTGTAGTATTACTTCAGTGTGCGCCGTCGGTAAAGATGAAAATACTTATACAGATGATTGAAGATCAGGAGAAATATTTCAGGGAAGAAGTCGTGCCTGCGTTTGAAGACAAGGAGCGGGCTGCTATTACGGTATTGCATTATAATAGCGTTGATAGCATCGATGCTGAAGTCGAAAAATATAAAGGCGAGATAGGGCTGATTAAGGTGCCGTTTGAGAAAAGCTGGTCTCTGGTCAGCCAGGATATCATACTGCCCCTGGAAAGCTTTCTAAGCCAGGAGGAAATGAAGGAATTTAAGGAAACCTATATGCTCACCTCTCTGGGAAGAAATAATGACAAACAATACTATATACCCCGAAAATTTGAAACCCGTCTTATGGTATATCTGAAAAGTAAAGTGTTGGATGCCCTTTCCGTGTGGCGAAAGCACCGGAAGGATATTCATGCTACCATGAAGACTTATAACGGTTTCGGACTGCCGGCAACCTATATCCTTGAAGAAGATCCGGATACGTGGGACTACTATGATGTATTTGTCGTCGGCTGGATATGGGCACATACGCCGTATGGCGGGAAAATAGGCCCGAAAGTGGCCCATAGAGGTAAGCGATACTCCGGGACCTCACACCGTGTCATTGACCGGGTGTTTCAATGCAACGGGGACAGCGCTGCTGCCGTATCCATGCAGGGAGAATCGGTCGTCGATGCTTTTCACTGGGAAACAGTGTATGCTGCGGCCGGCATCTATAATCCGAAGATGTGGGAAGATGAATGGAGCGGGGGAGGGGTATGGCAGGGGTTTTCTGACGGCGAAGTATTTCTTTCCTTTATGACCCAGCTTGACTGTTTTTTTATTCATGGCACCGGTAGAGAATTAAAAGGGTATCTGAACAATCCGGAAGACATGGGAGTTGCGACGATGCCGGCCGGCTGTTCAATTGAACTGGATAAAAATGGTGAGCCTGTCCGCAAAGGAAGAAAAGCGATCACTACCGGCGGATGGTGGTGGGGGATACCGAAAGCTACACCCAATCCCCTTGCGTCCTATCAACTCGCACGTCATATTACCAGTATGGAAAACCAGGTACAGGGCTGCAGCAGGTTTGGTATGATTCCTGTGCGGAAAGATGTGCTCAGTGATATGCAGATGCTTTTTGGCGGACAATGGATAAGCGAGATATATAATGTCTCCTTTAAACAGCTCATGCATAACAAGTTTACTATTGTACCGAGCCATCCTCTGTTTAGCGAAATCAGTAATGTCTATCTTGATGCCTGGTTTGATATTGTGGTTAGACAGAACTGGTCAAAAGATATGGTAGTCCCTAATCGTGACTATTTAAAACAGTATATTACAGATATCTATGTGCCGCGGATTAAAATGATTCAGTAGCACAAGATCTGATCGAGTGGACAGGTATCATGCCGGAAAAAAATGATGAACTTGAACAATTGCGTGAAGCCTTTCGTGCGGATCCTCATAATAGAGATACAGCTTCCAGACTTGCAGAAATGTATACCGATCTTGGCTGGCTGAACAAGAGCATTCAGATATACAAAGACCTCGTCGAGATCTACTCAAATGATTTCACCCTACTTCTTGCTTACGGTAATGTGTGTTTTACAAAGCAGAATATCAAGGAGGCTCTGGCTGTCTTTAAAAAGCTTACCGTTCTCAAGCCGGCGCGTGTTGAAGGCTGGAATAATCTCGGTATCGTACTGCTTGCCTGTGAAGATTATGAGTCGGCAAAGAACGCATTTGAAAAAGTACTTGAAATCGAACCGGAGAATCACGGTGCGCTGTTAAATATGGGTAATTATTATGATCATGTCGGGAATCCCGAAAAAGCTATTGCACTGTTTAAAAAAGCCACCGCAATCAAGCCCTATTTCCACGATGCCTGGTTTAACCTCGGGAATGCATATGTAACAAAGAAACAGTTTCACAAGGCAATTGATGCCTATGAAAAAACGTTAAAATATGATCCGAAATTTTTCTCAGCACTTAAAAATATGGGGTATGCATACGAACAACTTGAAGAGTATGAGCACGCTGAGAAGTATTATTTGCAGGCATTGGAATTAAGCAAGGTTGATGCATCGCTCTATATCAATATTGCATCGATACAATCGAAACAGAAGCAGTATGATGCTGCAAAGGATAATTTCCTCCGAGCCGTTAAACTGGCGCCCAAAGAAGCGGCAGGCTGGCTTGGACTCAGAGACGTGTCCTTGAAAAAAGGAGATGTGAAAACCTACGTTAAATCGACCAACGCGATTCTTCACCGCCTTGATTGTGATCGAATTGCAGAATCACTGCAGACGCTGCGGAGATTAAGCCAGTATGCAAGTGTCGATGCAATTGTCAAAGCTGTTGACAAACTGGATAAAGCAAATGATGCACTCGATGCCGAGCGCATGTTGGCCTATGAAAGGTCCGGGAAAGATGCTGCCACTGCGTCGCTGCTCTATAAACGATTGCAGGGACTGGCAAGTCCATCTGATCATGTGCTGCAGTGTCTTGCTGAGTACTGCTGTCAGAAGCAGCGCTATGAGAAGGCCATACAGTATGTGCAGGCGATGAAAAACGCAGGAAGCACGGACCTGTATATACAGTGGCATGCCCTGATAGCCGGCGATGCACTGGATGTTGCGGAACAACTTATTGAACAGTACCTGAGTGACCATCAGGATTGTTTCGAGGGGTGGTATCAGCTGGCAAGAATTCACGTGAAGAAAAAGCAGTTGAAAACTGCTGGTGATTTACTTATGCAGGCACTTGAAGCAGGCTTTGTTGATCTTGACAGAATGGATGATGAGCCGCGATTGAAAGCCCTCTATGATTCTCTCACTCAACTCTGAAATGACGCAGTATAGTATTCCGGCAGTACAACATGTGGTACTCTTAAGAAGATACTATACCATACTTTTGTAACTGTATATAAAATAAGACGTTACATACATATTAATATTGACAAATTGATTGCCTGATAGTAGACTATACAAATAGAATACACGCAGTCGTTCACAGGTTCCGGGTTACGTCTCATGTTTTTCCCCAATTTCTACCCTTGGGGTATAACTCCTATTGGAGGTAAACCTCCTAATAGTCGTTTATAATTTCCAATTTCCCCTTCGACAAGCTCAGGACTTCGCAATTTCAAGCCGTGAACGCTTACCTATTAATAAAGGTGGTACGGATATGAATCGAATACGCAATATGGAAAATTCGGTATTCGGTGCAGCAGGCAGTTCAACTGATGCCAATCGGCTCTATTCAATACTTCTTGACACTCGCGCATCAGCGGTATCTGAAAATATGTATGACATTGCTGAGAAATTGATGAAGAATGAAAAAGATAATGCAAAGATGGCTTTGGAGCAGCTATGGTCATTAAAAAAGAATCTTGCCGATGAAAATGTTGCCAGAACGGTTGACATGCTTATCAATTTCTATCAGGAAAAACTGGATGTCCTCCGGGGGAGGGAAGAACATATCAGAAAAATCAGTAAAGATTCCCGTGAACTCCTCGAAGAGAAAAGGAAACGGGATTCAGAGGTCGCTACCGTTAAACAGGAAATGGAACAATGCTCAAAAGAAGTAGAGCGGCTCAATACAAAAATGCATGAGCTTGAGGTTAAAGAGCAGGAATTGACCTTGATCGGCTCCCAGGTGGAGAAAGAACTGCAGTTGAATGCAAATGAGGTTGTGAATGGATTATATGAAATAATACTTGCTTCACAGGAAAGTGTAGACCACTCAAGCCTGACGCTGGACAAGGAATTCCAGGAAGAGCTTCCGGAGACGCCTCCTGCAGAGGATGACGCTGCAGAGATTGACATCGAAGAACTTAAGGAAGAAAAAGTAGAAAAGGAAGAGCACGCCGAAGCAGAAAACACCGCTGATATTTTTAATGACGATTCAGGGATGGCTGCTTATGAAACTCAGGAGATTACGCGTGATGAACTGAAACAGGAGATAGAAAAGACAAAGGAAGCTGTTACCGATGATACTGATATTTTTGAAACCTATGCTGCTGTTTTAGAGAAAAAAGTGAAAAAGATTGAGGTGCCTTTTCCCAAATCTGTGGTTAAGACAACACGCGGGGCAGTTATTGGTGAATACTATTACGACAGTAAGGTATATAAAAACAAAAGACATTATATTTATAACAGTGAGTTTTTCCGGCGGAGACTCTCTGATGCGGTCACCATCTGTAAGGAAAGCTTTGATCAGGCACGGTATAATGAGTCGGTCCAGATAATCCAGGATGCGCATAAACGTATTTCCGAGAAATCTTCGTTACATTTTGAAGTATCGGTAAATGAGATCCTTAATAAGAATGTTCTTAAAGAATTAGCCCCAAAGATTGCCCGGAAAGAATATGATGATATTTTGGAGGTATGCAGCCGCTTAAAAGCAAAATTCGAAGCATTAGGCAATAACTATGTGGAAATGCTTCAGGAACAAATGATTCGCTATAGTGAGATATAGTAGCCGTTTACGGCTTGAAATTAGAAATTGGAAATTAGAAATTGGAAATTGGAAATTGGGGAAAACATGAAACTTGGACCTAAATTGAATGCATTCATAAATAGTACAAAAGCATGAAAACCAAATTTCAAATTTCAAGTTTCCCCTTCGACAAGCTCAGGACATCGCAATTTCAGCGTTCTGTGAACGCTTACCTTGTGAGTACGCTGACCTTCTTGATAATCTTTTCATTTCACTTTATTACCGCTACTGAAGATTCGACTCTTTCGACCGATTCACTTGTCACGAAAGAAGATTCTCTTGTTTTAAAAGACACTGTTGAGACAAGTGCGGATGACAGTCTCTCTGGTGATACCTCTGCAACCGCGGCTTTGGACTCGGTTCCCTCGGACACAGCGGGTACCGCCTATGCTGTCGATACCATGCAAATGATACCTGCGGATACGGTAAGTACTTCAGAACCACCACAGGTTGATACGGTTAGTATACCCCGAAAAGCACTCCGGAAAATTATCCGCGATATTCAGAATGGATTGCGTCTATTCCTTCGGTTCAGCAAACACTTTCTACTGCTGATTATTTCATGCGGTGTTATCCTTTTTACTATTTTGTTTTACAGGAAAAAAGTTGACAGCAAACGCTTTATGACCTCAACACGGCTTTCGGTTATGGATCGCGAAGTGCAGCTTGCCTGTAAATTCATGGAAATCAACTATGCTGACCATGAACTGTCAGTTGAGTCTATCTGTAAAGCTCTGGTAACCGGTACGGCGTTTCTGGAAGCGCTTTTTGACCGTGAATTAGGGATGAGTGTTACCGAATTCCTTACCCAGGTGAGAATAAACCGTGCAAAACAGCTTATAAAGAAAAAACCGGAACTTGATGAAGAGGAACTCCTGACACAAATTGGCTTTAGTGATCGCGCGGTGTTCATACAGAAATTCAAAGAGATAACCGGTATTACTTTTGAGGAATATTGTGCCTCACTGTCTAATCAAAATGAAATCTGATCACTATTTTTATCCTGCTGTGAAGTGTTATACCCTGCATTTTATTGCTGCTGCAATTGTAGTTTTATATGCCGGATACCAGACATCCCTTTGGGGAAAAGAACGTGACTGGTCGCTCTTACAAACGAATGACACGTTGGCGCTTTTCTTGAAAAATACCCGGATTGGCACGCTGTACTATACAACAACGGTTAACGATAAAAAAAGGTGTATAACGGTCTACAGCCATGTTGCAATATCTCCCGGTACAGGCGTACCGGGCAATGTATCCTCAATGGAGTTACTTGAGATCCGTGAACATGATTTCAGCGGAGAACAGACACGGGCTTTTCAGGAGTTGAAAAGTCCCAGTGGAACATCAACCTGGGAGTTATTTACCGATAAAGGAAAGTGGACACTTTCCGTTTCAGCGGGAGGGATTAAACGATCGTTTCCCGTGGCAAATGTTACGGGAAATCTCTCTGTCGCCTATGAAATACAATCTGCAATTGTAAATAAAACAGCAGCAGTTGGTGATGAGTGGCAGGATACCGTGTATGATCTTACTGCTGCAACCCATCGTGTCACCACTATAAAATGCACGGCGGTTCCCGGTAACAACAATCCATATTATGTTTTCAATAATCATGATAGCATGTTAGGCATGGATGAGCGTTGGGAAGTTGACACAAAGGGGAAAACGGTACTTCAGGAGGTGCCGCCGATCTTTGTCGCAAAACGGGTAGCCGGAGAAGATGCCGGACGGCAAACTACTTCGTCCACACCGCTGTCATTCGAGACACTTACCGAACTTTTCAAAGTCTCAGTTGATCGGGCACAGAAAGGGAATGAAACGATTGCCATAACACTTTCTGCAGAAGCCGGATTGCATAAGTCAACACACCAATTCTATGAGAAGAAAGACAATGTGTATGTGCTGAAAAACCTTCAGGAAACATGTACTGATCGATCGGTAACAGCACCGGGTACTGTTAAAAGCGAATGGCTCAAATCTACCGTTACCATACAATCGGATAATCATGAAATAATCGCATTATCGAAAAAATTGCAGGGAAAAATGAAAAGCCGTTGTAAGATTATTAAGCGGTTTAGTGACTACCTGTATAAAAACATAAAAAAGGAACATGTTGCATCGTTTTCAAATGCTTATGAAACCCTCAAGGCAGGACGGGGGGATTGTGGGGAACATGCCGCACTTTTAGCAGCCTTGTTACGTGCTGCCGGTATTGAAGCGAACGTTGTGTTGGGATTAGTCTATATTTCATACCGAAAAGGTTATTTTTATCATGCGTGGGTTGCTGCATACGCAGACAACCTTGTATTCGTGGATCCCGCATTAGGAGAATTTCCCGCAACTGCAGGGTATGTCCCGCTTGTTCTTGATGACAATGGGACACATATTGTCCATCTAGCAAGTTTGATTGAACGTATTAGCATTTCATATGAAAGAAGATAATTCTGAGCAGATGTGAAGGAAGCATATGTGAGTGATTCTGCTTATTATAATCCAGCCGTGCCTCACATCCGAGTGTTCATACCAGACCTCCTGTCCGGCGCCCTTCGGGCGGTCTTCGACCGTGCTCTACAGCCATCCTGGCTTTCGAGTCAGCGCTGAACATGACTCATCGTCCAAAGCATTCCGATAAAAAAGGGGCACTCATAGGAGTGTCCCTTTTTTATCGGAGTGAGTGGATTTGAACCACCGGCTTCCACGTCCCGAACGTGGCGCTCTAACCAGGCTGAGCTACACTCCGAAAATTCCGCTGATAAAAATAGTTATTTATAGAAGATTCGTCAAAGAAATAATATTCCTTGGCAGTAGCATATTGACTAAAGATAGTAATAGTATGGTATTTTGCCATTATAACCAACTTATAAATTGGGGAAGTGTATGCAATATTGCTGATAATTGAGACGTATATATAAATGGTAACCAATGGTAACCGTTCACGGGTTTAAAGGTTCAAGGTTCAAGGTTGAAATCCAAAATTGTATGATTGCGGATTGGGGAA
>CBDVBE010000105.1:0-16467 GCA_965372145.1 uncultured bacterium
CAATCAACATTCCACAATCCGCAATCAAACAATTTTGGATTTCAACCCTGAACCCAGAACCCAGAACCCAGAACCTTGAACTGAACCTGTGAACGGTTACCTATATTATCAAAATCCCGGCAGCTTGAATTTAAAGGTTACTTCTCCTGTTTTCTTATCAATAGTAACCATCCTGCCGCTATCTTCAGTAGACGCCATTTTCTTTCCCGTTGCCATTTCAAGCAGTCCTCCGATAAACTGCATACCTGAATTTAAAACTGTTTCAATTTTTTCAGGGGCCTGATCTGCCATTGAAAAACCGTCAGAATCGTTTTGCATATTCTCATCACCGGAAGGCTGATCAGTAACAGTATCGACCTGTTCTTCCCCGGTGACATTTAATTCTCTCTCCGACTCCTGCATAACCTTAGGATTGAGATAATAAGGCGTATCCTCAGGCACATCTTCTGCCGGACGAGTAGTAACCGGCTGAAGCACAGGTTCCTCGCCAATCATTTCCCGAAGCTGATTTATAAGCTGCGTTCGTTTTTCCTGAGAAAACTCAACCACATCTGAAGTTCCGTCAAACACGCTGTTAAATAAATCCATCTTCAATTGAATACCTGTCAGAATTTTCTCTTCAATACTGTTTTTTGTAATAAGGTTAACCACATTCACACATTTACTTTTCTGTCCGATACGATTGACGCGGCCTATCCGCTGATTCTTTTTTGCCGGATTCCAGGGAAGCTCAAAATTCACCACGCAATCGGCAGCCTGAAGATTCAAACCTGTGCCGCCGGCATCAGTTGACAAAAAAACTTTACAGGAGGGATTGTTTGTAAACTCATCAATAAGCAGTTGGCGTTTCTTAACGGGTACCTTTCCGGAGAGTTCCACAAAAGGAATGCCGACATCAGAGAGATGGCGTGCAATCAGATAGGTCATCGTTGTCCATTCACTGAAAATAACCATCTTCCTGTTATCCTGGATTACCAACTCGTTAAGCACACCTTCCAGCTCTTTAAGCTTGGGTGAAATATGGGTTTTACGGTCTATAAGATAGGTGGAATTGCACACCATACGCATACGCAATAAAAGTACCTGCATACGCCGTATATCCATTGGGGTCAAATATTTTTTATTCAATATAGGCAGCAGAGACTGCATATAACCATTGTGCATTTTTACCTGTTTCTCATGCAGATCAATATAGTAATTATTCTCAATCTGTTCCGGGAGATCGGAAAGCACTTCTTCCTTTTTACGTCGTATAACTATTGATTTTAATCTTTCATGGAGTGTATCAAGATTGTGGTAGCCAAGAATTTTATCCCTCTTATCACGGCTGAGCATAAAATACTCCGCTGCAAATTTCCACAGCGGGACAAGCATATACGGATCAAGGAATTGAATTATGGAGTATATATCCTCGAGTTTATTCTCAAGCGGCGTACCGGTAAGAACCAGCGCGTGTTTTCTTGGAATCTGTTTTACCGCATCCGCTGTCTTGGTCGAAAAATTTTTAATCCGCTGTGCCTCGTCCAGTATCATCAAATCCGGTTTGTATCGTATAATAACAGTGATATCCCTGAGAACAGCTTCATAATTGGTAATTTTAAAACTGCTTTTGTCCAGCATATAGCAATCACTGCGTGCACGTGGAGAGCCCTCTATGACAGTAACCGTTTCAGAAGTAAAACGCTCAATCTCACGTTTCCACTGCTCTTTCAATGATGCGGGAGTGATTATCAATATCTTGGAAAAACCAAAAATCTCCTTTTTTAATATGCTGACGGAAATAGCCTGAAGCGTTTTTCCCAGCCCCATTTCATCACCAATCAATGCAGCGCGCCTGTAAAGGCAATATCGAACACCTTCCTTCTGGTAGGGATACAGTATTTCATTCAATGGAATCTCGACAGGGTCTTTCCGCTGTGATTATTCCTGCATCTGCTTCTCTTGAAGTGCATAATCCAGACGGCTCAGTACTGCATCCTGTATCCGCGCATGCTTATTGCCATCCACATGAGAAAGCAACGGCATAAATTCGGTCAAATCCTTCCGTTTAAACAATCCGTCTTTGTCAAAATATTCATAAATAGCAGATTCCAGTTTCCTGTGTGAACGCCCGTTTTTTTCTATAAAAACCCGTGGTTTATTATGGAAAGAATCCCAGAAAATATCTATAAAAGGAAAGCGCTCTTCAGCAACACGTTTAAAAAAACCTCTCTTTCCTTTAAGCGTATCAGCAACGTGAATCAGATGTTTACAGGTTCCCAGACGATTTGTTA
Organism: uncultured bacterium; assembly: GCA_965372145.1. Taxonomy (GTDB): domain Bacteria; phylum Fibrobacterota; class Chitinivibrionia; order Chitinivibrionales; family JANQEN01; genus CBDVBE01. The sequence goes on from CBDVBE010000105.1 coordinate 2,274, forward strand.
AATAATCCGGACAGGAACAATGCCCCTTTGCATTCACCGGGTCGTGCAGGGTAACGACATACTGCTTGCCGTTTGGTGATTCAATAAGGTGCTCATCCTTGAACATATCCCCCGGGGTAATTGTAAAAGTTTCATTCTTAGCACGGTTTTTACGGTCTTCAATAGCGCGTGATTTTATCTCCTCCGGCATCAGCCATTTCGTTTCCACCTTTTCTTCGTTATCATCTGATTTATCCGGCACCTTTTGCCAGCGCTGGAGAATATCCCGGACATCGAGTAACGCCGCAACAATATGCTTACAGCCGGACCCCGGATAGGGGCAGTCACAGGAAGCTGAGACATCACCGTTCTGAAAGGAAATATCAATAGTATAATCGCCGTAATTGCCGTCTATATCATAGACAAACGCCTTATTTCCCTGATCAGCTTCCCTTAAAGAAAAAACACCGTTTTCATAGATACTTACTCCCCGCTTGTAAATTGCAGGTGAATCTGCTATACTGCGGCGGATATAGTCAGTATTTAAATTGATCATACTCTTTTCTCCTTGGTGTATTTAGAGTAATAAAACAATTGTATAATATGTTGTATAGTATAAAAGATAAAATAGACTATTTTGCTTTCCTCTCCCAAGCCTTTTTAAGATTCTCTTTCGCTTCTTTATAGTCCGGATTAATTTCCAGAGCTTTGGTAAAATAGTCACACGCACTATCCGTTTCTCCAATGTTATCCAACGCCACGCCGATATTATTGTATGCGTATTCATTATCAGGTTTAATCCTGATCGTTTCGTTATAGTGGCTGATTGCTTCCCGGTATTTTCCCATTTTAGCAAGCACATAGCCGATATTATTATGCGCATTCATATTATCAGGTTCAAGATTTATTGTCTGCCTGAAATAGTGTTCCGCTGTTCTGTATTTTCCTTTTTTAACAAGAGCTATACCTAAATTATACGTGACGGCTGTATTATAGGGATTCCACTGGGCTGCTGTCTCTAACATGGAAATATCTTTGGTCCTGAGGTACTGTCTGAACCAGTCCATTGCAATAATATTTTTCAGGTTATAGTCCCGAATAAAAGCAACCTTTGCGATGGAAGAATCGGCAACACGGCTTTCGAAAACCGTTTCAGGCGGATCCATGTGCTTTTTAATTTTATCCAACATGCTTTCAATATTTTTAACATGATATCGCTGTTTTTTTGACACTTCGTATTCAAGCACCGGCTTATCATCGGTATACACCATTGCACCTTCAGTTAATCCCTGCAGGCCCCTTTTCCCACATAGAAAACCGGCAGCAAAGACTTCCGGAATATACAGCCTGTTTTTATTTCCACCCCAGTAGTAATAACTCAAATCATCATGTACCTCACCCTCTTTACCCATGAGTTCAATTCTGTTTTTCGTAAGTTTCAACGGTTTCTGCACAGAACCGGTAATAAGAAATTCATACCGGTTATACCAGAGTATACTCTCCGGGAAAACCTCAATAAAGGTGCGTATTACTGAAAGCAGCTCTTCAGTGTCAAGAAAGACCAGCGGCACAAACTGGCATATAATACCGCCGGGCTTTAATTTTTCTCTGAGTATCCTGTAGAAATCCACGGTATAGAATGATGCAAGGGACGGTCTGAACATCTGGCCGATCTCAATTGAGACAAGATCATAGTTCCTGTTTGTTCCCGAAAAATAGTTGCGCCCATCCTCGATAATAGTTTTGACCCGGGAATCATCGAGCCAGTCCGCATCAAAATATTTCCTGATAATATCAAACAGCTCCGGCTCTATATCGATGCAATCAAGCCGGTCTATATCATAGTAAAGGAAACGGGACGCTGTCTGGCCTGCCCCGATACCGATCACGGCAACATCTTTTGGGGCGGCATGCATAATCATCGGAATATGCGCTGCCATTACCTGATGGCTTTTCTCCCGCTCACCCTGCCACAACCGGTCAATTTCAAGTGCATTGACCGTATCCGTTTTCACCACTGCCAGATTCGAATTGATGCCTTCCCTGAAATCAACCAACTCATTTTCTCCGGCAAGAAAGTCCTTTGGCAGATGTGTTCCGGTTATCACCGGAATCGCACACCAGAGGAGCAGCGATAGTATCGACAGGGATATTTTTAATACAGACATATAATTCTTATTGCTGAATAAAACAACGATAATGCCGGCGCTCATACTGATCCCTGTTGTCAGCAGTATACTTTTCTGGATTCCCAGTACCGGTATACTGAGAAATCCTATACCCAGTGAGCCGAAAACTCCTCCCAGTGTATTGATTGCGGTCATTTTACCGACTCCCATACCGGCATAAAGCGGATTTCTGACAACCATACGGATCGCGAGAGGGAATAGTGAGCCGGAAAGTATTGAAGGAATAAGAAATATCGCGATGCCTATTAGCATTATGTGTGCTATATTCTGCGTATTTATAACGTTCTTCCACAGAAAAGCCGGTACAAACAGGACCAGCACGACACTTAATCCTGTAAGAATACTGACTATACCAAAGGTAAAAGACAAGTCTTTTACCTTATCGGAAACAGGAGAAATAATAAGCGACCCAAGCACGATTCCCGCCAAAATACAGATAAAAGTGATCGTATAGGTGTACACGGTATTATGGATAATCAATGTCAGATATCTTGTCCAGATAATCTCATTCCCCAGTGCTGCAAACCCGGTAAAAAAGAAGACGATGCCAATAAGCAGTGTATTAAAATATCTGCGGGATCCTTTTTGAAAATCCGGAGAGCCCCGGGATGTTTCCTGCTGTGCACTCCCCGTATCACGTCCTGCTGCGTTTTCACTCAATGCAGTCAATCTCAGGCTGCCTGCGATAATCCCTATGATAACGTTAACTATTCCACAGGCAATTATCGATCGGTAAATCCCCACATACCGAATCATAAAAAGGCCGCATGCTAACGCGCCGATCACCGCCCCTGAAGTATTCAGCGCATAAAGCAATCCAACGGAAAATCCGATCCGCTCTTCCCGGTTAACATACTGCCTGCAGAAAAGAGGCAAGGTCCCTCCCATAAGGATTGCCGGCGGCAGGATAATTACTGCAATAAGCAAAAATCTGATCAGCGATACAATACAGGGACGATCAAATACAAGCGGATAAAACGCCGTATAGACATTCTGCAGTACTGTAAAAAGCACGATGGTAAAAACAGCTAAAATACCGACACCTGTCTCAAGGAATGCATATACTCTCAGAGGTCTTGACACCTTGAGACTCAGCCTGCCGAACAGATAACTTCCCAAAGCAAGGCCGGAAAAAAACAGGGAAACAACGGTGCTTACCGCAAAAAGCGTATTGCCAAAAACAAGAGATGATTTCCGTATCCAGCATATCTCATACACAATACCCGTAAAGCCTGAAAGGAAAAAGCACAGTAATGCAACGCCATTCTTTCTCCAGTCAACCTTTGCATCTGCATCTCTAGTCTGTTTTTTATTTTTGTTCATTGAATTCACTTTAAAAAATCTATCTACTACTTTTAAAGTACGTTTTAGGGCAGTAGGGGCACAATATATTGTGCCCCTACTGCCGTTTTGTGCCCCTACTGCCGTTTTAAATACCGATATTACTCGTTATAAAGTGCACTCTTCATTACAATCTTAAAAATAATAAAGGAGGTATCCCCTTCGTTCATGTAAGCGCAATTAGTGGCAGATTGGTGTTGAAAAATCGCAATATCCTGTAGTCATTTTCGAATAACCTGAATAAAGGAGATACCTCCTTTAATAATAAAAAAAAAGGAACCGGCATAATCACGCCGGTCCTTTTATACGGGGAGAGGGATAGTTGTACGAAGTACAACAGTTTCGGTTATCTCATCACGGTACAGGTACGAACCTTAGTTCCGCAATCAGACGTTATTTTATATAGATATACTCCATTTGGAATTAGCTTACCACTACTGCTGGTACCGTTCCATGTAAGCGTATGAGAACCTGCTTTGACATTACCAAGTGCTACACTGTAAATTTTACTGCCGTTCATGTTGAAAACGTCAAACTGTACTTTCCCTGCACGAGGCAAACTGTATTTGATAGCTGTAGAGTTTTGAAAAGGATTCGGATATGCATTACCAAGAGCAAATTTTGATATCTTGTTATAGTTCTTGGTGTCAATACCCGTTGACCCCTCATAGAGATACGGTTTACAATTGTGGTATGTTGCTGTAATATAGGCTTCACCTGAAAAATCCGGAAGATCCAAAGTCAGCTCGCCTGAAGCATCGGTAAAGCCGGAACCCAGAGGCTCGTAATCGGCAACCTTCACAATCCCGACAAGAGCACCTTCAACAGGAGATGTGCCGTCTGCAATTTTAATACTGAATTCTCCTTTTTCATTCATCGAATGCTCTGCCTCTAATTGAGGTAATGGAGAGACCGTATAAGGAGCTACTTCAGGATCACCAAATATCATTGAATGTACAACATCGGAGCTGCTACTATTAACCTCGGATTTTGCATATGTTTCAGCAGCACTTACATGCCATATACCCTCATCAAACATGCCGATCCATAAGTATTCTATCAGGTCTTCCATTGTCATACCCATAGATACGGTGCCTGCCAGCAGACCAAGAGCACCTTTAGGATTTTCAATGCTGCCTTCAGACATCAATGCTTCGGCAGAGCAATAATACCGATCATACTCACCGGAATTACACCCGATTGTGCTGATAAAGGGTAATTTCCGTCCATTATCCAGACTGTTTTTAATTGTGCTTACTGAAAAACCAACGGAAGACATATTTGTCGGGCTTGCATGACCTTTGTAACCCCAGAGAGAAAGGCCGTCATTAAAATGCGTGGCCAATCCGGATCCGGTAAGACCACCTTCAAAATAAGCTTCACATTCTAATCCTCCGGCTATAAGTGTTTCCTTCCATCTTTTAGCTGTTGCATTTCCTCCAAGTCCACTACAGCCAAATGTTTCCGCTTTGTTAAACCAACCTCCTTCATCATAAGGTTCCATTTCATGCATACGAATTTTCCATGTCTGGTAAGTTAAATTTTCAGGATCGTCGCTTGCACCGCCGGTTATCCTGCCGACATGAATATCCGGTACCTTATCATTTGTTACACAACCGTAGATATGATCTTTACAACCCCTGCTCTTGGGAGCAGGAACTACTTTATCGCTCCCTATAATGAAAAGGTACTCAACCGAATTAGGCCAGTCATTATAAGCATCTTCAAGCCAGGAATCAACGGCACTTGCACTGGAACCGCCAACGGTGTCAACATCGATCACAACAACATCGTATCCTTTCCGCTTCTTCCAATTAATAAAATCCTCTACTGCTTCCAGTGTTGTAGAACTTCCCAGAAACATGTAACAGCCGACATCTTCCTGCGTATTAGTTTTTAAAAGCTCTTTATCGAAGTTTAAAACTTTTTTATAAATAGGAATAAAGGTTCGTGTTATCTGATTGTACTTTCTATTTAATTCCCGCTCGCCTTTTTCATTGGTAAAATTAAGTCTTACCTTTACACTGGTTACTACCGTTACTTCCTGGGTTACCGGATTTACACGCACAGGATAAAACCACACCCTCGCAACTCGTATGTCGCGTAATATCTCAATTGAAGTAATTTTAGCACTTGAGCCGGGAAAGAATTCTGATTTTTCATATACATTTTTGTCAATCTGGTAAGGATAAATATCTCCGCACATATTGGGAGGATATTGATACGGCATAACGTTATATTTTCCAAGTACCAGAGTTTTTTCACTGATTACTTCAGCGGTAATTTTTCCTTTATTCGGTACCTTGACATATTTGCCAATAATCGGCACATCGGGTCTCCCGACTTCTCCATTGACGCCTCCTCCTGTTGGAATTTTGAATTTGGAGCCGTAACCAAATTCAAACAGGTACTCCTTTTCCACGACAAGTTCCGGCAGATTAAATTCAACCGTTACACTGCTCTGGTTGGAACCGATTACCCGCGCAACTTCAGTAGTACCGGCATTGCGATACACTGTTTCAGCGCTGCCATACACCCATAACAACATTAATGATACGATGAAGAAACTTATTACTCTCATAACCGCCCCCTTTTTGTTGAGAGTTACAAAGAAAAATAAACAGAATCTCCCGTATTCCTATTTCTGTTTCTGTTTAAAGAAATTTTCTACTGATTGAAATCAGCTTTCCCTCTTTTATCAATCAACAGGCCCGAACACGTATATCCCACCTCGTGAGGTCGGTACCCATTTATAATCATCTTTATCAACCTTAATTGCGAACATTTCATATGCATAAGGTGAAATAATGGATGTTTTTGTATTATAGGTAACCATCCGTTCCCCATCATAACGAAAAATCCGGCCGCCTTCATAGGTACCGAACCATTTAATATCGTTCTTATCGCTTGAAACGGCTGAAACGACATACTTATAACTTGTATGGCTGCCGGTATGATAAAAATCCCAGGATGAATTATTATAGAAAGCTACACCACCGAAGGTACCTATCCATTTATTGTTTTTATTATCAACATATATTGAGAAAATGGCTTTAGATGGTAATTCTGAATTGAGTTCATTAAAGATGGTCCAATTATTTCCCTCAATCCGTATCAAACCACCCCCATCCGTACCAAGCCAGACATTGCCGTCATGGTCTATAGCAATGCAGTATACTTCCTCAGCGCCATTAATATTCGGAAATGGTGAGTTGTCAGGTGTAAAGACTTCCCAGTTACCATTATCGTCATACTTTGCCGCTCCGGTATCAGTGCCAATCCAGATATTACCAGAGCCATCTGCGACCACCTCGAATACTGAATCATTGGGAAGTTCTGAATTACCTGCGGTAAATGTTTCCCATGTCGCACCATCATATTTCGCAACACCTTTTGTCGTACCAAACCATTTCGCACCATCGGTATTAACAGTCACCGACATTATCGTATCTGAAAGTAAATCAGAATTGCTTTTATTATATACCTGCCAACCAGTGCCATCAAATTTGACAACACCTTCATCAGTGCCAAACCACTTTGTGCCATTTCCCTCAATTACCACGTCAAGAATATTATTGGAAGGCAAACCTGAATTTATCGTAGTATAGTGATACCAATGTACAAATGCTTCTTTCTGCACCGTTTCTTGAGAAATAATTGTTATCGTGTCTACAGCTTTTTGAGGATTTAAATTCTCCGGCAAATAATACATGGCTGAATGGGTGGCCGCAGGCAGAGAATCAAAATAGTGCACATTAAATCCGGTATCCAGCCAACTGCTCTGAGACAATGATGAGTAAAAGGTGGTTCCTTCCACAACCAAATAGCCCTTCCCTGTATCCATGGTATCGGGAAGGATAAGCTTCGCAGTTCCCGGATCTGACAACTTACCGGTTGAAACTAATACGGTATCACCACCAACGGAAATATTTGATACAAACAGGTATACTCCCTGTTGAGGATGAAAAGCTTGAATATTATAATTACCTCGAGAAGTTAGTTTAAATATGAATTCGCCGTTTACACCTGTTGTATCAATCATAAATCCGGGTAATGGGCTATCTTTCAGTGGTATATGATTTACCGGTACAATTGAAACATGGGTACCGGAGGCATAGACGCCGTTTTCAAATATCACTGAACCAATTACAATCGAATAATCAAATACTTCAATAAGAACCGTATCAAGAGAAGTCACCGTAAATATATCCTTTAACAGGATCGGGTCTACGGTCTCATTTTTAACTGCATACTGGAGTTCTGAGAATGTAGCTGCTGGAATTTCCTCGAGAATGAGAGAGTAAAGACCACCTTCCAGAACTGAACCTTCTGAAAGACTGCGGGAAATGGTGGTCCCTTTAATAAACACATACCCGTTATCAGTATCAACCGTATCAGCCAGAATAACTTTTGCTGCTCCCGGTTGTTTAAGAGTATCAGTAATATTCAACACGACATCATCTGAAAGAACTACCCGGGACCTGAATGACTGGACCTTAACATCAGGATGAATAGCTATTATATTATACGTTCCTGAAGGTAAAGCATCGAAAATATATTTACCATCATTATCGGTTGTTGTATGCATCGAATCCGGAAGTGCTCCATCAGATACAGGATTAAAATCGACAGGTATAACTTCTATTTGTGTACCGACAGCATTCCCTCCATCTTCAAAAACAACTTTTCCTATAACCGTTTCAGTACCACCGCCATCGACAGTCTGCACCGGTTGGTTTGAACACATGGCACCGCTGAGTACCACGATAAAAACGGCGAGAATATTACCGATTATCTTTTTCATTATTCTTTCCCCCTCTCCAGCTTTGAAAGAGGGAAAAACTGATAGTTCAGCTGATATATACGGTCCGGGTTTCTGTCTTTTTCAGCCATACCAAGAAGTTTTCTCCGGAAACTTCCGATTTCCTCCTTCATAGCTTGATATGTCTCTTCGGAGATACTGAGTGTCAGGGTTGACATATCGATCTTTTTTATCACATTTCTGTCATAGGCCTCATCTGCCATAGTCAACATTGTCTTCTGGAAGTTGATAATATTCAACAGGTTAACCCGTTTATCCTCCTGAGGATATCCGGTGGTAATTACCGGGTCACAACGGTAATAATAGCCTTTTTTATCTTTTTTAATCAAATTAAGTTTTTCGAGGATCTGCACAGCCTTCTTTGCCTGGTCAGGCCTGATTGAAGGATTGAGTGCATTGGCAAGCCCAGCATAATCATCTTTGAATTTAATATAAGAAATAAGCTCACGAATTGCTACATAGTACCATTTTGAAAAGTATTCATATTGATCTGAGAGTAATCTATAGGCTTTTGAGTCATATGAAGCCATCATTTTCTTAAAATAGAGCCTTTTTTCTTCTATAGACTTTGCTTCATTGAAATAGACCATATTTTCGAAATATTCGGCCTCTTTTTTATTATGTTTTAATGCTTCTGAAAATTTAATTATTAAAGATCGGCTGAGACTCCTCTTGCCATCAACAAGTTCTTTATAAAATCCGGAAGACTTAATTCTTGCCTTCTGAGCAAAATATCGATAGGAAAATGCCCTGCTGTGTTCCTTCTTAAACTTATAGTAATCAGCAAGATAGGCCCTGTAATCGGTATAATCAAATACACTTATTTCTGTATTAAGTTTTCCCATAGTTATTTCAACAACTTAGAGATTCTTTTACTAAATTCTATGAACAGCTCTATTTCAAATATAGCGTAAATTTGGCATTTTACTGCATTTTGTGTAATAGTATAGAATATTTATGTTCTCATAATGAGAACACTTAATCAGCTGTCGTCTTTATATTTAATCGACTATAGAGTTGTATTTATTCCTATAATGTATTAATAGTACCAACACCACCACTGTAATGCAACACTATTTTACATGGGTTATTCTAACTACCAGAATAGACATCGTGAAATACCAAATCCCCTGCTATAATAAAAAAGGCGTCCGAAAAGACGCCTTTTTAAAACTATATATAGTAAACCTAAAATAGGATTACTCTTCAGATTTCTCTTCTTTCTTTTCCTCTTCTGCTTTCGCCTCAGTTTCCGGGGCCTCAACTTTACCAGCGGCCTCATCACTAATTTCAGCAGTTTCAGTAGCGTCTGATATTTCTGCTGGTTCCGCAGCTTCAGAAGATTCAGCTTTTTCATCAGTTTCAGCAGCCTCAGCTTTTCCCTCTGTTTCAGCAGCCCCAACCTTTTCATCAGTTTCAGCAACCTCAGCCTTTTCATCAGTTTCAGCAGCCTCAGCCTTTTCATCAGTTTCAGCAGCCTCAACCTTTTCCTCAGTTTCAGCAGCTTCAGACTTTTCCTCTATTTCAACAGTCTCTGTTGGAGGTGCTTCCTGTGTCTTATCTTTTTCTTCTGTTTTTGGTTTCTTCACTCGAGCGTCCTTAGATTCAGACTTGGTTTTACCTTCCTTTGCATCCTTCTTTTTATCCTTTTTCTGAGCACCCTCTTTTATCGGATATGTTTCCAGATAGGTTTTCCACTCACCTTCATCTTTATCTTTAAAATACTCAGCGACACTTACAACAATCTTCCTTCCGTCAATATCAAATTCAATAACCCGTGCGGATGTCTTATCGCCTACATTGTAAATATCAGATGGATGCTTTACATCCTGACCGAGTTCTTTTAAAGGAATAAATCCCTCAACATCGTTAGTCAGGTTAACAACTAAACCGCGGTCAAGGATACGGGCTACCTGGCATTCAATATCAGAACCTACGATGAATTTCTTTGCAAGATCTGACCAGGGATCTTCAGAGAGCTGTTTGATGCCCAGAGAGATACGGCGTTTTCCTTCATCAATATCAAGTATTTTAATATCTACCGGGTCACCTTTTTTAAGGACCTCGCTTGGGTGATTGATTTTCTTAGTCCATGACATATCCGAAATATGCACAAGGCCGTCAACACCTTCCCGCAATTCAACGAAAGCACCAAACGCAGCAATATTTCTTACCTTACCTGTTGTCGTAGAACCGATCGGAAAGTCTGTAGGCACATTTTCCCACGGATCCGGCTCAAGCTGTTTAAAACCGAGTGAAATTTTTTGACCGCCTTTATCAACTTTTAATACCACGGCTTCGACAATATCACCAATCCCGACAAGCTTTGATGGATGCTTGATATGCTGAGTCCAGGACATCTCGGAAATATGGATAAGACCTTCGATTCCCTTCTCAAGTTCCATAAATGCACCGTAGTCAGTAATGGAAACAATTTTCCCGCGCACTTTGGTACCTTCAGGAAATTTCTCCTCAACATCTTTCCATGGATGCTCGGTAAGCTGTTTCAGGCCGAGAGATATCCGTTCCTTATTCTCATCAAAGTCAAGAACCATGACTTTAAGGTTATCCCCAAGTGCCACTACTTCAGACGGGTGATTGACACGCCCCCATGACATATCGGTAATATGCAGCAAACCATCGACACCACCGAGATCGATAAACGCACCAAAATCGGTAATATTCTTGACCATACCTTCGCGAACACTCTCTTTTTCCAGTTCCGCAAGAATCTTCTCGCGCTGCGCCATGCGGCCCTCTTCGAGTATAACACGGCGGGATACTACTATGTTTCTGCGTGTTTTATTGACTTTAATTACCCTGAATTCAAAAGTTTCGCCAATAATTGCATCCATATCAGGTATCTGACGAAGATCAATCTGTGAGCCGGGTAAAAATGCATCCACACCAAAAAGATCGACCACAACACCGCCTTTGATCCGCCGCAGAAGCCTCCCTTTGACAATACTCTGTTCTTCAAACGCTTCATAAATTGTATCCCAAACTCTCAAAAAATCGGCACGAGATTTTGAAAGAATAATATTTCCTTCACTGTCTTCAATCTGTTCAAGAAAAACATCAATTTCATCGCCTTCCTTAAACTCTTCGCTGTTTTTAAATTCATGAATCGGAATGACGCCCTCCGATTTGAAATTAACATCCACAAATACTTCTTTATCGGTAATTTTAAGGATTTTTCCTTTGATAACCTGTCCTTCTGCAATGCTCCCCACAGACTCAAAATAATCCTCTAATGCTTCTTCAACTTCACCAGGTTTATAGTAGCTCTCTTCAAAATCCGATAAATCTACCTGGTTACCTTCGGCATCAATACCGACAATGGGTTTCTTTTCATTTAGTGTCTCAGACATATTAATCCTACGAATGGGTTAAAGGTGAATGAATTCAGTTAATTGACTATAACAGTCATGGTAAGCGAGCTTGTCCTGAGCGGAGACGAAGGGAACCATCTACAATACTTCCAAAAAATATAAGGAATTATCCCTCAACTTCGCTCGGGATGACATTACTTACTATAAAATAGCTACAAGCTATAAAGAACCTCATTCAGAAATACCACAAGCCCGGGCTCTCTCTACAATATAATCTACCTGTTCTTCCAGGGTCATGGTTGTGGTATCGAGTTCCTCTGCATCAGCAGCTTTACATAACGGGCTATTCTCCCTTGTTGAATCTTTCGTGTCCCGTGCTTCAATCTCTTCAATCAATTCTTCAATACTTTTATGCTCGCCGATTTTTTCAAAATCTTTCTTGCGGCGGCGAGCGCGCTCCTCAACTGATGCCACCATGTAAATTTTTAACGCTGCATCAGGAAAGACAACCGTACCGATATCCCTTCCTTCACAGACAACCGTTGTTGATTCGGCCAATCTACGCTGCTGCTTTACTAATTCTTCCCGGACGACCGTCGGTTTACAATAGTCGGAAACGTGCCGTGTAACCTCATCCGTGCGTATCGCATCGGTAACATCTATGCCGTCCATCCAGACTCTCATGTCCGGTGGAGCGCCGGTAAACACGATCGTTGCCCCTTTGACACACTCAACAAGAGCTTCAGTGTCGGTAAAAGCAATATTCTCGTTTAAACACTTCACGGTAATTGCCCGGTACATCGCTCCGGTATCAAGATGCTGTATACCCAGTTTTTGAGCAACCAGTTTCGCAGTCGAACTTTTTCCGGAACCGGCCGGACCATCAATCGCAATTACCATTGTACCCTGAAACAGCTATAATTAGCATACTATATATTAAAGAAGAATCGCTGTAAAATAGTTGGAATCGTGATACTGTGTCAAGATATACAATAAAAGAGGTGCCTTGTGCCCGATGGGGACTACAGATTACCGCATTTACCTCCGCCATCTCCGTGAGGAAGGCTATTTCTCAATATATAGCTGAAAGTTTTACAGGTTCGGTATGGAAGGAAGCTTTTAATCATTTTCTTAATTATTAATCGGAATCAAGTAAAAAACATGTATATTTTCTATATAATTATTTAATAGGAGGATAAAGTGGGCACATTTTTCGCCGGTTGCAAAATAGAAAACCACATCAACAGAAATAAGGCCGCGCGCATTCCTAAATTATTAGTTGATACGGGCAGCGAGTACACATGGATACCAGAAACAACATTGGAGAAAATCGGTGTTAAAAAAGAGAAAAAAGATTTGCTGTTTGTAATGGCTAACGGACAACATATTACTCGCAATGTTGGATTTGCAATAATTAGAATAGGGAGCAAATTTACGATTGATGAGGTCGTATTCGCTGAAAAGGGAGATTTATTGCTTCTTGGCGCGCGGACATTAGAAGGTCTCAATCTTGCAGTTGATCCCCGGGAAAAGAAGCTTGTTGCCTCAGGCCCACTTCCTGTGGCATAGATAATTATCAGCTACCTGGAGGGATAGGATGGCCACTCGCGAGGCCAAGCCTCACACTTGAAAATGTTAATAAGCTACTATTAAAAACGCTTTTATCTTTAAAAAATAAAATCTTTAAATCTTTTTTAATAATATAATACCCCAGTATACTAAAATATTAGATATACAGTTAGCTCCAGTACCTATGCTCAATCTCATTCTAACATTTTATAAATACAATCACTATTTATAGTCAGCTTTCATGACGTATTTTACAGGATCATTAAAATGGAAACGCTTCACTCACACATTAATACAGTACAGGAGAGGCTATGATCGCTAAAGAAACAATTCAGGCCAATTTAAAAAACTGTCTTACCCAAACCGATTTCATTACCCTCCCCAATCCAAAAAGGGGTAAGGTTCGTGATACCTTTGATCTGGGTGACAAACTTGTTCTGGTTACTACTGACCGGCAAAGTGCATTTGACAGAATCCTTACGTCAGTTCCTTTTAAAGGGCAGGTACTCAACCAGGTAAGTGCTTTCTGGTTTGAAAACACCACGGATATCGTACAAAACCATGTACTCGAAATCCCGGATCCGAATGTCACGGTCGCGAAAAAATGCACTGTATTCCCCATTGAATTTGTAGTACGGAGGTATCTGACCGGATCAACCGACACTTCTGCCTGGACACAATATTCTAAAGGCAACCGGAATATCTGCGGTAACATTCTGCCTGATGAAATGGTCAAAAATCAGAAATTTGCACAGCCGATACTCACACCGACAACCAAAGCTGAAGATCACGATGAATCAATTTCAGCGGAAGAGATTGTATCGCGCGATATAATTGATAAGGAAACCTGGCAAAAACTCGAAGATATTGCTTTTAAACTATTCGCTCGTGGAACTGAGATTGCAGCAAAGAATTGTTTAATTCTTGTTGATACCAAGTATGAGATTGGGCAGGATGAAAAT
>CBDVBE010000106.1:0-16462 GCA_965372145.1 uncultured bacterium
TTTTCGAATGCAGGAGATTGCTTCGCTGCGCTCGCAATGACACTTTATGCGAAGAATACCTGAGTAGTTACAAAAATTGTATATAAATAGTACAATACCAAGTTTCCAGTTTCAAATTTCAGCGTTCTGTGAACGCTTACATATACAATAATCTTTTTTCCGGTTTAAACGGAGGAGTAATGTATGAATATGGAAGAATTGGTAGTATTAGTAAAAGAAGTAACCCTTAAGGACGACGGCAAAGAAAAGCTTCCCTGTGCAAAAGCTTTTCAACTTTCAGAAAAACATTCCGTCCCCTTAAAAGAGATTTACGAATGCTGTAATCAAAACAGCATTAAAATTTCGCACTGTCAACTGGGCTGTTTCAAATAGTGAAAACTATCGTAATTGCAGGTGCACATTCGCATGTGGGAAAAACCTCACTCGCTCATCAAATATGTAGGCTGGTACCTGATGCGGTGTATGTCAAAATTGGCCATGGGACCGGCAAAGAGGGCAAGCACCCTGTTTTTTACCATACCGGCACCCCATTCGATAGTATTCGTTCACACCATAAGAATGCGGATTGTCTCATTATCGAAAGTAATCAGATTTTAAACGAAATAACACCTGATTGCACTATTTACCTGACCGGAGAGCCGCAAAAGCCCTCTGCAATTGAAGCACGGAAAAAAGCAGACATTATTCGCGGTACACGGGTCAATCCTGAAACAATTGCGCAGGTCTGTGTACGACTTGGCCTTTCGAAAACCGTTGTGCATAAGATTATCTGGCTGGCCGGAGCGCGGCCGGTCCATACATCTGCAATAATTCTTGCCGGCGGAAAAAGCAGCAGGATGGGCATGGATAAGGCTTTATTGGAGATTGATGGGAAAAATACTATTACCCGGCTTCACAATCTGCTTACACCCTTCTTTGATGAAACTATCCTATCCGTTAACACCGAAAAGAAGATTTCTTTTAACGGTATAAAGGTCGTAAGAGACAGTGAAGACGGTCATGGGCCACTTATGGGGATTTACTCCTCTTTGGAAGCTTCTTTGTCACCGGTTAATTTTGTTATTGCCTGTGATATGCCCGAGGTGAACATGACATTACTTTTCGAGCTGCTGGCACAATCGGAGGAGTACGATATCGCGGTCCCATCATTCACGGAGGGGCAGTATGAACCACTCTTTGCAGTGTACGCCAAATGCGTCGCCGATGCGGCAGGAAAGATCCTTGACAATCATAAACGGCGTATCATCGAACTCTTTACTGAATGCAAAACAACCGTTGTTCCTTCACCGGATAATGCATGGTATATCAACCTCAACACCCCGGATGATTACCGGAGATATCTTTCAACGACACAGAAAGTTGCAGGGTAGCGGTGATGAAAGAACGAAATGACTTCGGACCTTCGGAAGAATTCGATGTTGTCAGATTGAAAAACGGTTCAATTGAAAAGTGCTCTTCACCGATCGCGACTGAAGTTCCCTTTACCATAATAATGCACGATACAGAGATCGCGACCCTTCTCTGCACACCCTGTGATTTGCGTGAATTAACCTATGGCTTTCTTTTTACTTCAGGTTTTATTAAATCAATAAGCGACATTCAATCTTTCTCACTCGATACAACCAGATGGGTTGCCAACATGGAAGCAGATAAAATCCCGGACCCATCGCTGCTGGAAAAACGACTGTATACGAGCGGTTGCGGCAAAGGAGTAATGTATGCAAGTATTCAGGAAGTATCGTATCGCAAACCGATACAAAACAAAACAACAATCACCAACACGCAAATAGCCGCACTTGCGCAATGGCTGCAGCATTGTTCTGAATTATATAAAGATACCGGCGGCGTTCATACAGCCGCACTGAGTATACGTGGTGAAACCCCACTCTTTCATATCGATGATATCGGCAGGCATAATGCGGTGGATAAGATTATCGGCAGAGCACTCATTCATTCAATTGACTTTGCACAATCAATTCTTTTCTGCTCAGGGAGGACATCATCAGAGATTTTACATAAAGCACGAACCTGCGAGATTCCGATAATTATTTCGCGCGGCGCACCGACCCACCAGGCGGTATTACGTGCCCGTGATATGGGTATTACATTAATAGGATTTGCGCGCGGCAGTAATTTTACCATTTATTCGCATGAAAAAAGGATAATTTTTGAATGATAATTCGTAACTACTCAGGTATTCTTCGCATAAAGCGTCATTGCGAGCGCAGCGAAGCAATCTCCTGCATTCGAAAAGATGAGATTGCTTCGCTACGCTCGCAATGACACTAAGAATGTTACACCACCTGAGTAGTTACGATAATTCTTTGTTATCAGTTCTTTGTTATCAGTTCTTTGTTAACAGTTAACAAAAAGTAAACAGGTTTAATATGATCAAATTCGAAGAAGCATTACGTATTGTTTTAGATTCCGCAGTTACTCTTGGAAAAGAATCTGTTCCATTACCTGAGGCCTGCGGTCGCATTTTATATACTGACATCAATTCTGATGTAGACAT
The DNA here is from genome assembly GCA_965372145.1 of uncultured bacterium. GTDB lineage: Bacteria > Fibrobacterota > Chitinivibrionia > Chitinivibrionales > JANQEN01 > CBDVBE01. The sequence goes on from CBDVBE010000106.1 coordinate 2,516, forward strand.
GCCGCCATTCAATAAATCCGCTATGGATGGGTATGCCTGCCGGGTGGAGGATTTAGACAAGCCGCTGCAGATGATTGAAACCATTGCAGCCGGTTATACACCGCAAAAAACAATTGGTGCCGGTGAATGTGCAAAAATTATGACCGGCGGAGTTGTCCCTGAAGGCACGGATTGCGTGGTAATGGTTGAACATACTGAAGTAAAAGATGATTTGGTTCATGTTGTTAAAAAGAGCAACGCTCGAAATATCTGCTATAAAGCAGAGGATGTAAAAGAAGGCGATAGTGTCATTCAAAAGGGAACTTTAATCACCCCCGCAGAAATAGCGGTTCTCGCATCTGTCGGCTGTGATCCGGTCCCGGTAGCGCGGAAACCGGTTTTGGGTGTTATAGCAACCGGCAGTGAGCTGGTTGAACCCTCTCAAAAACCGGCAGTGGCTCAGATTCGCAACAGCAACAGTTATCAACTGTGCAGCCAGATAGAACAGGCCGGTTGTGTTTCAAAATATTTTGGTATTGCAAAAGACACACCGGAAGCAATCCGATCATGTATTGAAAATCTTCTAAATGAAGTCGATATTCTTCTTGTATCGGGCGGTGTGTCAATGGGTGATTATGATTATGTTCCCCAGGTACTTAAGGATACAGGCTTTGAACTGATGTTTGAAAAAGTGGCGATAAAACCGGGTAAACCAACGGTATTTGGTAAAAATGAGAATAAGTTTGTGTTCGGTATGCCGGGTAATCCGGTTTCTACCTTTATGATATTTGAATTATTTGTTAAACCGTTCTGCTTTAAAATGATGGGTGGAGAGTATTGTCCGGTTAAAATCTCCATGAGAGCTTCCGGGACCATTAAACGAAAAAAAACCGACCGGCTGGCATATATCCCGGTTGTTGTTGACGAAAGAGGAGAGGTCCGTCAGGTATCCTACCACGGTTCAGCACATATCCATGCTTTAACCATGGCACATGGCTATATTGCGATACCTGTCGGGGTGAATGAATTTTCAGCGGGGGAAGAAGTGGAAGTGACACTGCTGCCGTTACAGGTGTGAATAATTATGCTTACAGATAACTACAATAGAACAATAGACTATCTGCGCGTATCGGTTACTGATAAGTGTAACTACCGGTGCACCTATTGTATGCCGGCTCAAGGCGTGCCTTTGAAATCACACAGTGAAATACTGAGCTATGAATCAATCGCCCTTATTGCCAGTATTGCCGGCAAAATGGGTTTTACCAAGATACGGTTGACCGGCGGCGAACCTCTGGTAAAACGAAATATCGAATCCCTGGTTGAAATGATTCGGTTGACCGGCAAATATAAAGAGATTACCATGACAACCAACGGCGCGCTCCTTACCCGGGATCTCGCAAACCGACTCAAGGAAAACGGCCTCACCAGAATTACTATATCGCTTGATACGATCGTTCCCAACCGTTTCAGAGAAATTACCAGAGGCGGAAATATCAATGATGTTTTTACCGGCATCGAATCTGCAAAGGCAGCAGAACTTTTTCCGATAAAGATTAATATGATCATTTTTGCAGAAACAACGCCGCAGGAGATCGATACCATGCGATCATTCTGTATAAAAAACGGCTTGGTTCTCCAGACCATTAAGCACTTTTCGTTGTATAACAGGGAACATGAGTCAAAATATCCACACTCATTTGACCGGCCGCAACCGTGTGAAAAGTGTAACAGGCTCCGGTTAACGGCTGACGGATATTTTAAATCATGCCTTTTCTCAGACAAAGAGATCAAAGTTAATCTGAATAATATAGAAGAAAGTATTCGTAAAGCAATTACAGATAAACCTTATCACGGAACTGCTTGTGTGAATAGAGTGATGTGTCAGATCGGAGGGTAATACGTATGGAATTTTCCCATATTGACAAATCCGGACAGGTAACGATGGTTGATGTATCTGAGAAACCGATAGTAAAAAGAACGGCAATAGCAACAGGTTCTGTCCATTGTGAAGTACAGACAATTGATATGCTTAAAAAGGGATTGCTTAAAAAGGGCGACCCTTTAGCTACCGCTCGAATCGCCGGCATTATGGGTGCAAAAAAAACCGGTGAACTGATCCCCCTCTGCCATCCCCTGCCGATTGATCAGGTAACGGTCGATTTCACGATAGAAGACGACTCGATACATATTGAATCTAAAGTTATCACGACGGCTAAAACCGGTATCGAAATGGAAGCGCTTACTGCGGTTTCAATTGCCGCCCTCACCATCTATGACATGTGTAAGGCGGCAGATAAAACCATGACTATTGGTGAAATAACTCTTCAAAGCAAGACAAAGGAGCCTGTTTCATGAAAACCTTTGAAATTGTCTCACTGAATACTTCCAAAGAAAAAGGTACGGTAAAAACACCTGTTGACAACATCACCCTGCAGGTAAATCATGGCATCGTCGGCGACGCCCATGCAGGAGACTGGCACCGGCAGGTATCCCTGCTTGCCATGGAAGATGTTGCAATCATGCAGCAGAAGCTGGATACCATTACACCGGGTGATTTTGCCGAGAACATCACCACCCGCGGCATTGACCTTGCCGCGCTCCCGGTCGGCACACGATTTACTATTGGTAACACCGAAATGGAAGTAACACAGATCGGCAAAACCTGCCACCAGGATTGTGAAATATTCAAAAAGATCGGCGAATGTATCATGCCGCGCCGCGGTATTTTCGTAAAAGTTATTACCGGAGGAGAAATTACCCGTGAAAGTACTGGTACTTACGATATCTGACAGAGCGTCCCGTGGGATTTATGAGGACAAATCCGGGCCGGCTATTGAGGAAATCCTTGTAGAAAAACTGCAGGAAGTATCTGTTGAGCGTCTCATTGTCCCTGATGAAGAAGAGGCTATTCTCAATGCCTTTTCAATACACAATGACAAGGAAGTTATTATAACAACCGGCGGTACCGGTATCGGCCCACGAGATATCACGCCTGATGTGACTAAAAAATATTGTGATCGATTGATACCCGGGATTGCAGAATATTTACGATCTGAATCAATCAAACAGACAATTAATGCAGTTATATCACGCGGTATAGCAGGAGTAAAAGACACAACAATTATTATAAACCTTCCCGGTTCTGTAAAAGGCGCTGCCTTTTGCACTGAGCTGCTTATTCCTATTGTATTACATGCGGTAAAGATGGTGCGGGGAGAAGGGCATTAGAAATTTATTTTTTACCGCAGAGATCACAGAGAAAAACAACTCTTTGTGAGGTACTAAACATGATACTTCCGGAAGTATCGCAAGATGAACAGGAGAGGATCTCCCGGATTAATCGTCAAATGCAGGAATTACTATTCAGGACTTTTGATTTTTGTACTTAAGAAGAGCCTGATCCGTGCTATAAAGTCTCCTTGCCAGTTCCCGTGCAATATTCAGAATAAGAAGAGAGAACAGCTCTTTATCGCTTTCATAAATTTCCATAAGTACATGCCGGGGAAAGACCAGTACTTCAGAATCCTCCATAATCACAGCCGAGGCACAATGTTTCTGAATACCGATAATCGATGCCTCACCAACACAATGGCCGGAGTCCAGTTCAACTATTTCCAGCGGTTCTTTATGTAAATTCAATACAATCTTCACCCGTCCACTCAGCAAAATAAATATCTGAGTTGCATCCGTACCTTCTTCAATGATCACGTCACCGGCTTTCCTGGCAACTACCTCGCACTGCGAATAGATCTTTTCAAGACTCGTGTCATCAATACCTGAAAAAATGGTTACTGATTTCAGAATTGACTGCAGCTCCTCCTTATTATACATAAGGTAACTCCTCATTTAGTAAACAGATAGAAGCGTATTGCAATGTTACAATAAAAACAAGTAACAAGCCCGCGTAATCAGTAAAATATTCTCTTTCCATATACTGATTGAGTTTAATAACTATCTTATTCTATATTTAACTATCAGAAATCACATCCAAACCTGTCTCTTTTCAAGGACTGTATATGGGAATCTCGGCCGGTATTATTGGCATGCCGAATGTTGGTAAATCTACCCTCTTCAATGCGCTCTGCTCGGGAAAAGCTGCTGTTGAGAACTATCCTTTCTGCACCATAGATCCAAATACCGGTATTGTAGCAATACCCGATGACCGGCATAATCGTATCACTAAAATATTACCAACCGAAAAAGTCGTCCCCGCTTTCCTGGAACTTGTTGATATTGCCGGACTGGTCAAAGGGGCATCCAAAGGGGAAGGGCTTGGCAACCAGTTTCTGGGGCACATTAAAAATGTCAACGCTATTGTTCATGTGGTACGCTGTTTTGATCATGATGATATCGCGCATGTGGATGGATCGATTGATCCGGTAAGGGATGTTGAAACTATCAATATCGAATTGATACTGAAGGACCTTGAGACGGTTGAACGTGGTATCGAACGAATGGGAAAAGTTGCAAAATCCGGTGACCGTGAGGCAAAAGCGAGCCTTGTCCTTTTCAAGAAAGCTCATGATGAGCTGTCAAAGGGCAATCGAATAAGAACGGTATTCACTGACCACCACGATTTGGATGGCCTATACGAACTGCACCTTTTAACCGCAAAAGATGTGCTCTATGTTGCCAATATTGATGAAGATGCAATCACTGAAGACAATGATTATACGACTGCTTTACAGAATCTTGCGGAATCTGAAGGTGCACAACACATGAAACTCTGTGGAAAAATAGAATCGGAGATCGCTGAATTACCGCCGCAGGACCGGACAGAATATCTTGACAGTCTGGGACTTTCAGAATCCGGATTACATGTATTGGCTCATACAATCTATCGCCTGCTCGGTCTTCAGACATTCTTTACCGCCACACCCAAAGAGAGCAGGGCATGGAATATTAAAACAGGTACTCATGCTGTTGAAGCTGCCGGCACGATCCATACCGACTTTGCGAAAGGATTTATCAAAGCTGAAGTATATACGTTGAAGGATCTCGAAGAGTACAGGAGTGAGGCTGCTTTGCGCGCGGCAGGAAAAATCCGCCAGGAGGGGCGGGATTATGTTGTTCATGAAGGAGATATTATTTTCTTTAAGTTTAATGTATAACAGTATGTTAAGCAGAGGGGCATGAAAATGGCCATTCTGCTTCTACATAATGTTATCAAGGAGCTTTCGTACCTGCTTTCAGGGATAACTCAAGTTAAGCAACGAGAGAAATGAAAAATAAACTGATATATTTCTGGCGATACTGGTTCTGGCAGATCGGCAGAGCGTTTGTCCTGTTCTACATCCGTCCGAAATTCAATTTTAAACTTAATAAAGAATCCGATCCAATTCCGAAACCACCTTTTATAATGGTCTCAAATCACGGCACCTTCTTTGATCCCTGGATTGTCGGGCACCTGAGCAGGTATCCATTATCCATTATGAACAATGAAGAAGCTTTTAAAGCGCCACCCATACAACGCTGGTATATGAAACAGATTGGGACCTTTCCAAAGAAAAAAGGTGCCTCAGATTACAAAGCCGTGAAAATAACGCTTAAAAAATTGAAACGTGGCTATCCCATATTAATATTCCCTGAAGGGCAGACTTCCTGGGATGGTGAAACCCAGCCGGTGTTTCCCGGCGTTGAAAAGATTATCAAACTGACTGGTGCAAGCCTCGTTATGATGAATATTAAAGGGAATTTCCTCAGTAAACCCTGGTGGTCATATCATTACAGAAAGGGTCAGGTAAGGGTCACCTGTAAGGTGTTAACTCCTGAGAAAGTTAAAACCCTTTCGGTAAAAGAAATTTTAGAACTGCTTATCAGGCATATACGAAACAGCGATATAAAAGATGCACAAAATCAGCAGATTGCATTTAAAGGAGAAAATTGTGCTGAAGGACTTGAGCATTTTGTCTGGATCTGCAGGACCTGCTGTGCGGAAGACACCCTTACCGCGAAAGGGAATACTATTACCTGTTCTGCATGCGGCAGCCTCTGGCATATAGACGCCCACTGCAAATTGACACCCGGAAATGAACAAAGTGCTGACATCGGCGACCTTCATGATTGGGCATCATGGCATAAACAGATAACAAAAGATAAAATTGCCAAAACAGATGAAACCAATCTTCTGACAGCCAATGACCATGTCACGTATTGCGTCCTTGACAATAATGGCGCCTCTATTGATTATGCAACCGGCTCTCTCACTCTGTCAAAAAAACGCCTCGCATTCAAAAGCCGGGATGAGCAACACTCCGTTGTATTACAGGTCAAAAATATTTTGGATTATGTCTATCAGCGTAAAGAACTCTTTGAATGCAGAACCGAATCTGAAACCTATACATTCAGGTTCCCCGGACACAGTCCTATGAAATGGGTATTCTATTTCAGGTATTTGAACAACTATGAAGCATGTGAAAAGAGGATGTATCTTTAATATCCCGCCGGTTAATCGTCACGTTTTCCCGTGATAAAATCTTCAGTCATCCGGTATGCGACTTCATCGGTATATTGTACCGGCGGGTGTTTACAGAAATAGGCGGAAGGCGAATGCAGGACACCGCCCTTTCCCCTGTCAAGGGCTAGTTTACAACAGCGTATCGAATCTATCGCCACACCGGCGGAATTGGGAGAATCCTCAACCGACAGACGCAGCTCAATATTCATCGGCATATCACCAAAAACCTTTCCTTCCATGCGCATGAAACATACCTTGTTATCTTTCTGCCAGGGCACATAGTCTGACGGGCCGATATGGATATTTTCATCATCCAGCCGCTGTGCGGCTACAGACTGTACCGCTTCTGTTTTTGATATGCGTTTTGATGACAGGCGGTTGTTGTTAAGCATGTTGAGGAAATCGGTATTACCTCCGGTATTCAACTGATAGGTCCTCTCCAATTTCACACCCCGTTTTTTAAAAAGATCGGTCAGGACCCGATGGGTTATCGTCGCACCGAGCTGCGCTTTAATATCATCGCCGATAATAGGAATGTTCTTCTCTTCGAATTTTTTTGCCCAGTGGGGATCACTGGCGATAAAGACGGGCATGTTGTTTACAAAGGCAACTCCGGCTTCAAGCGCGCAGTCAGCGTAAAATTTAACCGCCTCTTCACTTCCGACCGGGAGGTAATTCACCATTATTTCGGCCTTGGCACGCTGTAATTCCGCAACAACATCCTCTTTAACCGCTTCCGGCTCATCAGACAGTAGAAATGTTCTCTCCTCAGGATACTCTTTCATATGATCGGAACAGCCATCCAGTATCTTTCCCATTTTAACAACAACCCCTGCGGATGGCATGTCGTGACAGAAGACTTTGGTACAATTCGGTTTCTCAAAAATCGCCTGGTGGATGTCTTTGCCGACTTTTCTTCTGTCAACATCAAATGCGACAACGACTTCGATATCTGAGGGAGAATATCCACCAATATCCCAGTGCATAAGGCCAATCGCGTCAGGCCCCTGCTTGCTGCGATAGTATTCAATTCCCTGCAGAAGTGAACTCGCACAGTTCCCGACACCGATAACAGCAATTTTTATAGCATTCATTTCGCATATCCCCCTGCAGGTATATCCGTGTTGCCCCTGTAAATACTCTTACTGTTTGTGACCATCACCGAAGCCGGATTAACGATAGATACCATTACATTTCTCACTGTTACTAAACACCGGTGTGAAGGTTATTAAAATAACGTAAAACACCCGCTCTCTACTACAATTATTTACAAGAATCCTTTTTCTCGCCACGACAGGGTATTTACTCTTCATCATCTCCGCGGGCACAATCAACAATCATCTGTATCTGATAAGAATCAACCGATATCCGCACCTGTACATACCACATCTTATTCTTAATATTTTCTTTCGTCTCAATATCCTTATCTTCCCGCTCAACACATTGATTCAACTTTTTCAAAGAAAGTGTCTGATCCCCTAACGCTGACAATAACTGTTTTGACAGTTGCACTATTGCCTGACTCATCGCCATCATTTTTGCTTCCAGGAGGTCGGTGTTATGCGCATTTCCCATTGAATATGCTGTGCCAAGATACTCGACCTCATCCGTATAGCTCTGATCCTGTCCCTGCTGTTCAATATAATACCAGGTATGATTCTTATTAATCTTTACCGCCTTGCCATTATCCAGAGCGATGGAGACATTTTTTGTAAGTTCCTCCGATGCGTGTGACTGGAAATCCCAGGTATGGTCGCTATGTAATAACACAACATCGCCTCTTCCAATCTCAAGTATCATATCATTAGCAAACAGACCGGGTGCAAAAAGACACATGAGTATAACCCAGAGTATGGTTGAAACCGGTGATTCTTTTTTCATAATAAACCCCTTTGCAAGAAAAGATAATTGTGTTTCCAATTAATTATTGAAAAGCAAGCAGATACCCTTCAATAAACTCCTCTATATTTCCATTCAGCACGGACTGGGTATCGGACGTCTCTATATTAGTCCGGTGATCTTTTACCATAGTATACGGATGCAGTACATAGGAACGAATCTGGTTTCCCCATTCAATTTTCTTTTTATCGGCAAGTTTTTCCTGGCGTTCCTTTTCCTCCCGCTCCTTAAAAAACTGCCGTACCCGGGCTTTCAGCAGCCGCATCGCTACTGCCTTATTTTTCAACTGAGACCGTTCATTCTGGCACTGCACAACAATGTTGGTAGGTACATGGGTCATACGTACCGCCGAATCGGTTTTATTGACATGCTGGCCACCGGCGCCACTGGCGCGATAGGTATCAACCCTGATGTCATCCTCATTAATCTCAAATTCATCGCTTTCCTCGATGACGGGATAGGCATACACCGAGGCAAACGAGGTGTGGCGCCGCGCCTTTGAATCAAAGGGTGAAATCCGTACCAGTCTATGCACACCGCATTCAGCTTTAAGATGGCCATATACATAATCGCCTTCAACTTCCACGGTAACGCTTTTAACACCTGCGACATCACCCGGCTGCAAATCATGAATAATATAGGTATATTCTCTCATTTCCATCCAGCGGCAATACATTCTGAAGAGCATATCACTCCAGTCATTGCTCTCTGTACCGCCGGCACCGCTGTGAATAGTGAGTATCGCATTGGCGGCATCATCTTCTCCGCTCAATTTCCGGATAAATTCAATGTGGTCTATATCACGGGCAAGCTGTTCAACCTGTGGGATGAGTTCACTCAGGGTAGATTCATCTTTTTCCTCAAGGGCCATCTCGTATAAGCTGAACACATCTTCTGCTTCCTGATGCACCTTATCCAACGGCTCAATAATCCGTTTTAATCCTTAGATTTTTTTAAGTGTTTTTTTAGCTTCCGATGAATTATTCCAGAATTCCGGATCATGGGTCACTTTCTCAAGGGTGGTTACCTCTTTGACTTTTTCACCAATGTCAAAGATACCTCCTGAGGTTCTCTGCACGATCTTTCAGTTTATGAATTTTCTCTACGCTACCAAGTGACTCGTTCATACCTGCTTACTCCACAAGTGATGAGATAGGTTTCCCTCTCTGTTATCAGAATATCTCTCTGCTACGAATATTTATACACGACGTTTCAAAAAGATAAATATGCTCTCTATTTTGGCGTATTAAATATACATTATGAGAGGAAAAAGGTCTCGCCGTCCACGCATTAAATACTCACACCTTTATTTAGAGTATCAAGGGGGCTTCGCACGGCAAATTTATTTTTTTGCGCCACGTGTGTATATATCATGGTAGCCTGCAAATCCGCATGCCCCGGTAATTCCTGCACAAGCCGTATATCATAACCATCCTCCACCAGGTGTGTCGCAAAATTATGGCGCAGGGTATGCACCGTTGCCTTTTTCACAATTCCCGCATAAAAAACCAATCTCTGCGTAATTCTCCTTTTCAATATTCTTCTTGCGCAGAAAAAGCATACCTAAGTATTTAATATTTATACATGTAGATTCCGGTTACTTATAATATTGTGGTTAGCTGATTCATTATCAATAAAGTTTTAGTAGCTAATAGTATGTTATTTATAAAGATATAAAAATGTCCCCAACAAATGTTTTACCAGGACATAGCTGAAAAAAATTCAGTTCAATCAATGGTTAGACAAAAAACATGACAGAAGACCATCTAGTTAAACTCAAAATATCGAAAAAATCAGGGACTGAAAAATTCCATGATCAAGGGCAAAATCTCGAATATGACCTTATGAGTTTCTGGCAGTGGAGTACTTCTGATTTGGTGAGCAATGCAACCCGTGGAGTATTAGCAGAATACATAGTCGCACAGGCTTTAGGTATTGCAAACAACAGAATAAGAGATGAATGGGCTGCTTATGATCTTGAGACAGAGAGTGGAATAAAAATTGAAGTTAAATCTGCAGCTTTTATACAAAGCTGGTATCAAAAACGATTGTCAAATATCATGTTCCGAACTCCGAAGACACGTTCATGGGATGCGGATACAAACATCCAGAGCAAAGAGTCAAAACGACAGTCTGATGTTTATGTCTTAGCTCTGCTTTCTCATAAAGAAAAATCCACAATAAATCCTCTGGATGTCAGTCAATGGGAGTTTTTTGTTGTTCCGACAAAAATACTGGACTCTCGCAAACGCAGTCAACATTCTATTACTTTACCAAGTCTCAAACGGATTTGTGGACAGTCAGTTCGATACTCCGAGTTAAAGAATGCGATTATAAAAGCCTTAGAATAAATATTACATTTGTCTAACGAATGTATGCAGCGGAGCGCTATCGCGCCCGCTGATACTCATGTTAGCCTTTAATAAGAATAGCTTAAAAAGAAGAAGACAGGGATGATGCGGGAGAAGTAATTATTGGATAATGTCATCTAAATAGATTATATTGCAATTTGTGTGAACTTTTATTTCACACAAATGGTTATTAACTCATTTTTGTTGAAAGTGTTTCACACAAATAGGAATTGGTTGAAATATCTCCGGCAAATTCTTTTTTTGGGGTGAGGGGAAAGAATATAAAATATGATTTTAAATAAAATTGTTTCAAGAAATTTAAATATATTCAGGAAAGAGTGTATTGTTGAAAAATGGTAAATTATATTTATAAAGACATGACATCATAACAATAAAGAGGTTTAACAATGTTGACAAAAACAATACTAAAAAAGCAAATTGAAAAATTCCCCGAGCAATTTTCGATTGATGAATTAGTTGAAAAACTAATCTTAATTGAGAAAATTGAATCAGGAAACAAACAATCAGAAAAAGGAGATGTATTAAATGAATTAGAAATAGATAAGGAAATTGAAAAGTGGTTCGAATAAATTGGATATTTCAAGAGATTCAAAACGTTATGCTAAACTTCAGGTTTTAAGAATTAGATATAGGACGCACGTTTTAAAATCTCAAATATATCTTGGCAGGGTTGTTCCGGAAATAGATAAAAAAAATATTCGTGAACTGATAGAAGGAAGATATAGAATAATTTATAAGATTGTATCTAAAGATCAAATTGACATATTAACAATACATCATACAGCAAGAGACCTGACAAGAAGATATATTTAGTAAGTACGCAAGGTAACAATGCACATAGTTTATGGCGACGGGTGGCCTGTATATAAATAAAACCCGTGTGAATCAATAACAGAAACATATTGCGTGTGGCATCTGTCACCCTTGACAGTGTATAATATAAACTTTACCATACCTTCATTTTTATCTTTCCTCTTAAAACCAAATATGTATGTACCTTTCTGAACCTGAATCAGTAAAGGTACCTTGTGTTCATTTAAGGAAAAAAAATTGCTACTGTTCCCCGGAATAATGCTGAATCGGTGTTATTACCAAATCCTCAAGCTCAACGATTTAATGTCGGGTGAGAAGTGTTGGGAAGCACTGTTCAGGGGAACAGTGGCACACGCTTTGGTTTTTATTAATTCACACAGGCCACCGTCGAGCTCGAAAAACAGGTAAGGGTGTAGTACCAGATGTTTATACTATGCCGGTTAAGCTTGATAATCCTCAAAAGCAGAGGGTTGGAATTGTTTAGCAGGATTTGTAGAGAAAACTGGATCACAGATCCAGGCCACACTAGTATTTTTTAGCATCACACTGTGATTTAGTCTGTGCCACCCGTCCGGAACGTTTTTCTGACAACCACTATAGTCAATAAAAAAGTGAATTAGATTTGAACTTATAATGCATATCTCATGGAACACCTATGATTTTCTTAGAAAAGAGAACCGTATTTTTATGCCTGAAAACAGCTATATGAACACTCTGAGCGTTTAACTGTGGAATTTTAAACCTATGGAAAACTCCTTTATAATTACCCTCATAAAGTAACTGTCCGTTAAGGGAATACACCTGAACATTATCAGGTTTTAACATCTGAGGCGTAACAGTAATAAGATTATGATAAACTGGCGTTGATGATGGGTGTAATAAGACTTCTCCCAAATTTAAAGATGTACCAACGATTGTTACTGTCCCCTGCTTTGTAAGGTAATTATCCTTTTTTATAATGCAAACCATTTCTGAATTCTCAAGAGACGTTGTATCAAAAACAAGCTCTTCTGATATCACTCCCTGATTACCGGAAAAGAGTGTATCACAAAGTACAAGAAGAGAATTATCCACATCGCAATTAATAGTGTATCCTAAAATGATTGTTGCGTTCTCGACTGTTGCCTGTGAAAGGGAGTCGCGAACTGTGCCGTTTACAGATATTTCAGGTGGATCTTTGCACTCTAATATCCTGACAGGTCCAATAGCATAATCATCGGGAGGAATGTATACTCTTTTTAATCCATCATGATAGCCTTCTTTCAGAACAATACAAAATATTTTACTGCCATAGTTAACATGTTCACTGGATATTATAACACTATCATAAAAGTTTCCCTTTGAATCGGAAAACAGTGTATCCTGTTGAGAACCGGTAAAATGAGAAATCATTAAAATTACCTGGGCATTGTCAATTGGTTCATAGGACAAAGAATCCTCAATTGTTCCGGTTATCGGAAAGGTGATTAATTGTATTTTAGGAAGTATGATAGTACCAATATCGAAGTGGTCATTTTCCTCTGCTGTTATTTGCCTGCCCATGGAACGATAACCTGTTTTTTTACAGGTATAAATAAATTCCGGACATTCATTGATCTCCTCCACTATTAGCTTTCCGGAAAATGACCCTGAACTGTTACTGTAAGATGTATCATGTGGTAAGTTAATGGAAATATCAGGATAAATTTCAATAAGGGCACTATCAATTGGATTGTTCGTTGCTGAATCAAGAACTACACCGGTAATGGTAATTTCTCTTGTTGCACCTATCTCTTGAATAACTATTTTACCCAAGTCCAAAGTGTCAGTCATAGGGACATCTGAGCCGTAGAAATATTTATACCCATCCTTTTTAACCGTATATTTCAGTTTCTCTCCGACTGGGCCTTCATGAGTATAAAGCTTTGAAAATGTTCCATTTTGTCCGGTAAGGGTACTGTCTGGAGGGTATAAAAGAATTACCCACGCTCCTTCAACAGGGTTTTCTGCTTCATCAACAACAGTCCCATAGACAAAAATGTCTCGGTCCTGTGATTTACTTTGGTAGAATATGCCACATAAAAGTGTCAGAACACATACAAAATAAAGACTCCTGATATTTTTCATAATAGCCTGCAATGTGAAACATGTTAAAACTCTAAGACGGATTATCAATATGTAATTAATATAGTTATAGTCCATTAGTAAATTCTATTTAATTGCTAAAAATTTAATAACATAGAAAGTACCTCCATTCTGGTAAGCCTCGCGGCAGCGCTCGAGTCCCTGCAGCATGGCAATGAGCTCTGGCCCCAGATAACAGGCATACCTGAACTCGCAAGTGTCTTGGATCAGTGAAACCCAAAAAGAGTGACAGTAAATAAAAAAAGGGTGGACTGGATACTTCGGCGTGCTCAGTACAGGCCTATGATCCAGTTTTACCAT
>CBDVBE010000107.1:0-16420 GCA_965372145.1 uncultured bacterium
TCCAGAGAATACTGGCACGGCCCATACTATCTGTGGGGAAGAAGAAAAAATGGGCATCTTTCTTCAAAATCTATATCGAAAGAAAATATTAAGCTGTACACGAAGTGGATTAATAATCGGAAAAAACTAAAAAAACTCGTAGACAAAATGCTCAACACAGGTCTTGAATATGCCACTGCTTATCAAGATAAAAAGAGGGCACACAAAATTTAGACCGGGGAGATACTGATTATTGCGATAAATTTTAAAGTATATTATCTTGAAGTAAACTGAAACCCCTGAGTAGTTACGTTTTTTCAATGAATTATTTGAGTAAAGTTTTGTTTACTTGTTTAATTGTTTAGGGAGAAAATGTTTGATAAAAAGATGGAAAGTAATAAGAGAAAAAACATCCCTTCAGTTTGCAAAGGATGCAGTGACAAACCATGCAAGAAATTGTACTGGAAAAATGTTGTTGTTTTACCGGATCATTTTGCAGCACCATTTGATTGTCCTTTGCGTGTTAAGGATGAAGACGGCATTTGCTCTGCGCTCAGTTCACTGAGTGATTACGATGTTTCTCGCATGGCAGGAGAGGTGTGTGTAAAACATAACTTCGGGCCGAGGTATGTAAACGGCAATAACAAAAAAGCGGAAAATATTGATCACATTATCAGCCATTTCAGACGAAACCTGTGTGTTGTTTTAAGCAAAAGAGCGGCGCCGGATTTTAAGCCATGGTCGCAAACCGGTAGTTTAAGTCATGATACTGGATTCGGTTATGGTATGCCGCCTGTTCTGGACAGAGGAAAGAAGAATGAAGAATCTGTTACTAATGCTATAATTGACGAAGAAGCCGGTGCTGAAAACCTTCCTTTAGAAATAAAAAATCTCCGCTGGGAACACACCGATGAACAGTTGAGAAAAGAGTCTCCGGATTTCGCAGGCAAAGGCGATACACTAAAACTGCTCGCAGACTTTGAGAATTTTGTCGAAGGTGCTGGTGTTGATTTTTATGTTTCAGACAGGTCTTCCGGAACGAAGAAACAGCTTAAAAATATTCACACGAGATGCAAAAAAATGGCGGCTGAAGTTGAGTGGGAAGTGGATGTTTCAAAGGCAGGTGAAGAGACTGATATTATTTTTGAGGTTGAGGCGAGGAGTTTGTTGAGTGAGCCTTGTGAGATTAAGATTGAAGAGCGGGAAGAAATTACACGAGGGTTTTACAGTGTTCAATTTATAGATTGGAAAAACAAAAAAATCAGGGATATCTCATGTAAAATAACCCGTGATGATGAAGAAATCTTCAATGGAAAACTTTCTGAGGGTGCTTTTGTTTTGAAAGAGGTTTCTGGTGTTGAAGTTGAGGCTCATATCACATATAAAGATAAAGTACATTCATATATATTACCCTGGACCAGCTTAGACGATAAGATATTTTTAATAAAAATTGTCGATAATTTGAAATAACAGGAGACAGGCGTGCCAACAGAAATAAAATTAACAAAAGATTATCCTTCTGCGGATAATTTCCATGCAGGTTTTTTCCCTAATATACCGATGGAGAGCAGAAATCCTCTTACCACATTCCATATTTCCAATATTCCCGGACTCAAAACCGGTTCAGAGTTGAATATAACCATGGAAATTATGGAATTAGACACTTTTCTTGATCCGGATGAATATTGTGAAATGGTTGAAGGAACGGATGACGATCTCCTCGCGACATTCAGCGGTGTCATTGTCTTTGAAAAAGGTAAGGGAAAGAATTTACGCTATTTAAAAGATGTAAAACCTGTAGGGGATAATGATTTTTCCAAACCGCCTGGAAAAAATACTCCCTGGTTTAGACTCAATTTTACCTATAAAACCGGTGATTCCCCGGAAGAGTACTATATACCTTTGATATCCGAGGATACTCTGGAAGATGAAGGAGACTGGTTTGAAGTTGGGTGTGTGGTTAAAGATGAATCGGGGAAAGAGCTTGGAAATACAAGACTGTGGCCTGCGACCATTACAATCCGCAGAGATTTTGTTCCCTGTGAATATGATAACGCGCTCATTATGACAGATGCGCTGTATGCTCAGGATGCCGCAAAATACCTGTATAACTGCTACACTGAACGTGATAAAACAATTGTTCCTTCTACTGAGTTTTCTGACAAAAGACTTCTGGCGGATATAAATCACAACTACGAAAAGCAGGTTAAAGAGTCACTTAAGAAGCTGAAAGAGAGTGTGGAAGATTCTTCAAATGTTAATGATATTTATATCAACAGGCTTCTTGAATATCATAATAAAATAGCGGAATATTATCAGGCGGTAGAGAGGTATAACAGTATTGCGAATGAAAGCAGCCGTGTCAGCCAGGGTTCCATAGTAAACAATATAAAGATGGAAACAGACAGTTTACAAAAAGATATGGATGAATTTCTTGAAGCTGACGGCCGCATCCCCGAGAGTTATCAGGAGACAAAGAAGAAACTGCGCGAGGCACGCGAACGTGTTGAAAATATAGATGGTTTTCTTGATAATCCTGTTATAAAACTTCTGACGATTCTCCCCGGCGGTTCATGCGTGACCGGTTTCTGCAAAATTTTACAGGGAAATTACAAAGAGGGATTTATAGATATCGGTTTTGAACTGCTGACTTATGGAAGCTGGAATAAGTTCAAGGTAATGGCAGAACTGTTTGAGAATTTCAATACGTATAAAAACACCCCGATGGGTTCTTTGAAATCACTTATCAGTTTCAGATATATGAAGGCTTTGCAGGGAAACAAAACCGGCATAAAAACATTGTCAGAGATAGCGGGCATGGCTGATCCAGGTTTTGGCGCGATGTTTAAAGCGATAAACGAGTGTACCGCACTGAAAGGCGTTGGTAATGAATTTGCGGATTTGATAAGAAACAGAAGGTTGATAGGCAAGGTGGCTGCTGGTTTGGGCAAAGCAAAAGAGATAGCAACCCCTGAGCAGTTTAAAGGTTTTTTAAAAAAACAACGTTTATATAACGATTTCCTTCTTGTGGCAGGTTTCATGAAGGCTGTTAAAGGCAGTGTAGATATCAAGACAAATCTTGAAAAGGCGCTTGATGAGCTTGATTTAATCAGCAGTCACAAAAACCTTGTTCCAGATTCCGATATTTGTAGTTCCGCTTCCGGAAATATTAGTTCTCTTCTTATGGAATTCTGGGAACATAAGTTGAAACTTGTAGAAGTCCTGGATAAGTTTCCGGATGCAGAAATATCCGCACGCCAAAGAGCAGAGATAGAAAAATACCGGAAGGAACATCCGTATGCGGATTATGTTTTTTCTCATTCACAGGAGAGTATGTTCAGGATGCTCGATGATATTGTTGAGAAATATAAAAAGGAAATACCGAAGCGAAAGGAGTACCGTGATAAAAATGAGAGTCTGGCGCTGGCACTTCTTCTTGGAGGGTATAATGAGGGAACATCCCTTGAGGCATTGGTAGATAAATTCTGTGATATTCTTGAAAGTGTCTGCCGCATAACAGGATACGATACTTTTGATATGAAATCATGGTTTTATCAGGACAGTGTTGTTTTTTATAAAGGTACCGGTAAAGAGAGACTTCTTATTACAGGATATGGCATACTCTTCGGTATTACATTTGACAGATGCAAAGAAATTATTGAACTTGTGTTTTAGCTTATAAAAAAAGGAATTATGTATGCGATTCATTATGAGGTTTATTATTGTTGTATTACTTCCACTTAAACTTTTTTCGCTGACTGCGGAAGATATTATTAAAAAATATCATCTTGAAAATCCCTGTTATACTAAAAAGGAGATGGATGTTTCTCTGTGTGACGAGCTTTGTGATTCAACTGATTATTATTATTTCAGGAATACAGAAAAATTGGATTCTACAATAGAATACGCGAAACTTATTGTCGGAGATAGAGTTTTCAGAAAATCGGTATTTAAGTATGATACTTTAAAATCCGGATTCTTAAAAGAGCTGACAATAACAACCGAATGGGATTACAACAGCTCAGTTGTAGATACCTTTGATGTTGAAACAAAGCTCTACAATAAACAGGGGCTTTTAATAGAGGAGAAATCCATCAGCACATCAATAGGCGAGTATACCGACAAGTACACCTACAACCTTAAAGGGCAGAGAATCAAATTTATCAGTTATGTAAACAGGAGAGTTTGGACGGACGAGGATTATTATTACAACAAAAAGGGACTTCGACATAAAATTGTCTATAAAAAAGGAGTATCTGATACGACTTATAATATCTACACACCATTTGACAGTTTACTCGCGACTATTGAATTGTACAAGGGCAAAAAAGTTCCATATATCCTAAATTTCTACAAAAACAAAAAAATGTACAAAAAAATCATGTACAGTTGGGCAAGAAATGTTTTA
The DNA here is from genome assembly GCA_965372145.1 of uncultured bacterium. Classification (GTDB taxonomy): domain Bacteria; phylum Fibrobacterota; class Chitinivibrionia; order Chitinivibrionales; family JANQEN01; genus CBDVBE01. Next base: position 4,388 of record CBDVBE010000107.1, read on the forward strand.
CCAAAAAACTGCACCTATTATTACTATAACAGTAAAGGTCAGTTGATTAAGGATATTACACTTGCAAAAAGTGAGTCAAATATAAATGAGACATATAAAGATAAGAACACCTTAACACCGCAATCTTGGACTATATACAGATATGACAAACAGGGAAGATTGAAACAGAAAGTTACCAGACAGAAACCTTACGAGGAAGATTAATTCTAAAATGTTACGATGTTTTCATCATTTTAAACTTGACATTTATGGTAACTTGCCATTGCAGCCTTCCGGTATTGTATAGCTATTTTTCCATACATTATTAACACAATACATACCATAGCATTAGTCAAACTTTCAACCTGACATGGTAGAATTAATCTTCAAATATTTCCACGGGGAGATCGTCAACAGAATCGTAAATTGTTAAGACCTTGTCAATGTTCAAAACAGAAAAGATTGATCTGATATCTTTATTAGGTTCCAGAATACACAGCTCGCCATCGTCATATTCGGCGAGAGCATTGTGACAGTTCATGAGCACGGCAATGGCGCCGCTATAGATATAAGAAGTATCGCTGAAGGAAACCGCAATCTTACGTTTCCCCACACTGATATACCCGTCAATAAGGAATTTCAGTTCAGACAAATCCGTTATAATCTCCAGTTCCTCTTCAATTCGTACTATCTGAAACCCACCATGTGTATTGATATCAATCTTCACTGGATATGCTCCTTAACTGTAGATATTTCATACAGATATGTAACCGTTTTAATATAACAATTCGCTAAATATAATATAACAACTTTTTATAAAAACTACTTCAACATTTTAGCCGGACACAATGAATTAATCCTGGTTTCCGCAGTTAAAAAAGATGCCACAGAGGCACAGAGTAAATAATTGATAATTGCAAAATGCAAAATGCTAAATGTTGAGTTGTTGAGTTGTTGAGTTGTTGAGCTGTTGAGCTGAAAATCCCCACTGATTTTATTGTTAATTGTTAATTGCTAATTTTCTTTTCCATAATAGTATCTCACCTAACACACAAAGCGCAAGAAGGACCCAGAGGAAATCAAATCCCGGTGTTCTATGGTTCTGGATGAAGGGTATGAATGAAGAACGATTTAAAAGTTTAATAGTCTTTGCATTAGTATCGGCAATATCCGGAAGTTGATAATCACAATCCCCTTCCGATGGGTCTGCAACAGCAGCGACCCAGTATGCCGGATCCCCTGCCGGTTGTATTTTGTAAAGTCCCGGCGTTTCCAATACTACCCGCGACTGCCGGTCCCATGCTGCGACACGTCTGTTACCAGCATCAAACACCTGTGCTGAAAGCCGGGTTCCGGCAAAGGGATTACGTACCGGTTCTCCTGCAATCCATGTTATATGCTCTTTTTTAACTGACTCATACCCATAACGAATGAGCCTGTCAAGAACCGGTACATAGAAACCGGTTTCACAAAGGTTGTTCGCCTCGGTAATACCAATCGGTGTCGTAAACATGATCCAGGCGGAACCGCTGCTGTCAATGCAATGGGTAACGAATGGCAGACCGTTATTCATTCGTAACAGCATCTTGCCCGGTAGCGGTGTGAAGCATGTATACACTGCTACATCTTTATCGGTGAAGCGGGGAAACCCACGCCACAGGGCCGACACCGTATCCGGTAGAACCGGAAAAAATGCTTTTTCCGTATGTACTTTTTTAGCAGGTGTTTTAGAATCGAGGTAGTGAAAAACAAGTGCATTCAGACTTCCGGAATTTTCCTCGGCGTTCGGTGCAAAAATAATAAGCTTATTCGAGAGGGCACTTTTACTCCATAACGTTGCAAGAATACTGGTCGGTTCACGTACACTACTCAGTATGATCACCTGCGAAGAATCAAGTTCATCATACGTTACTTCAAACGGATTGAGCACCCTGGGCGGGTACCAGTGCTCTCCGGCAACCGATCGGAGCGCCGCTTCTATAACGAATGAGGCATCATTATCAGATAGTATCAGAATCCGTTTTTTCTCTGTTCTTCGATTAACAAAATAGCTGGTGTTATCATACACATACGGATCGGTAACCAGCAGCTGTACCTCTCCCCTGCTCCCCGGCCCATGCCGGCTCACATCAAGCGAAACTGCTACTGAGTCATTCCGTTTTACTTTTACGGTCTTCTGTCCGGCTCGCATCGACTGTATCAGGGCGATAACCGTTCCATTACTTAATTCACGTCCATATGCTTTTACCGAACTGGTTAACTCAGGTGCATCTTCAAACGAAATGCGGGTTTTCTGCAGGGCATAGTTCCATGGATTATCCGGCGCTAATGATACACAAAGGTTCGGATATGTCTGCTGAGTGGTAGAAAAAAAATCCTCGAAATTCTTCTTATCCTTAGTCTGAAAATCGCTTATCATTACCAGCACCGGTGTACGCGATTCTTTTTTCTTATATTCCTGAAATTTTGCCAGCATTTGTTCAAAATCTGTTGGCCCATGTCTCAGCGGTGTAATCCGTTCCGTTATCACTCCCGCCATCCCGGCAGGAGGCACTGAGACAAAATCATCAACTCTGCCATCGTAACAGTACAGTTTTGCAGCAGCATGCAGGACCGTATCAAACACCGAAGCCATAGCACACGCTTCCTCCCACAGTGATACCTCACCACGAGAATACCCCATACTTATTGTCGGATCAATCCAGATATAGAGGGCTGTATTCGAGCTGCTGATAATTCTGAACGGGTCCTGTTTATTGTATGGCTGTGCAAAAAGCAGTACGATGAGAACTATCAGTAACAGACGATTCAATAGCAGAAGAATATTTTTCAGCCACCGCATTCGGCTCGCCTGAACCGCGGTATTTTTAAGAAACCGTATCGATGAAAAGTCAAGCTTTACTGTCTGTCTGCGGCGCAGGAAATGGATAATGATAGGAACAGCCAGGAAAGCAAGTGCCCAGAGATAGGCGGGATTAAAAAAGGAGAGCCCGCTCAAAAGAGTCTCCTTCTTTTGTCAAGTGTACTGACAAGCGCTTTCTGAAACGGTTCGGCTGTCGACATTATTACACAGTCAATAGAGAGTTCACGGCACGCGTCTTCAATCGCCTTCCGGTGCCCGGTAAATCCCCTGTTATAAAAATATCTTGCGGTTTCACCGTCTAAAAGCAGCTCTTCATTCGTCTCCACATCCTTTATCTTTAACCGCTCATCCCGGTTAAAATCACATTCCAGTGGATCAAGAACCCAGAGTACCATGACATCCTGGCGTTTGAATTTAAGATGGCGAAGACTGTTAATAATTGCCTGGGGATCATCAAACAGATCAGAGATAAGAATACAGAGTCCCCTTTTTTTTACCACCTGCGCCACCGCATCAACCGCACTCCCGCAATTTGTCCGGTTACTCGGTTTGATCCGTTCAAGATGCGATATGATGGTTTTCAGTTGTAAATTGGTTGACCGCGGCGGTATGCTGACATCAACGGTATCATCAAACACAGTCATACCGACCGCATCACGCTGCCGGATCAGAATCCATGCCAGTGACGCCGCAAGGGTCCGCGCATAATCGAACTTGGTCATAATACCTGTCGAGCTGAACTGCATTGATGCACTCTTGTCAAGAAGGATACGCGCATATAAATTGGTTTCATCCTCAAAAAGGCGGACAACACTCCGATCCGTTTTTGCATATTTCCGCCAGTCAATACTCCAGGCGGGCTCGCCATACCGGTACGGGCGGTACTCCAGGAACTCGGTGGAGAACCCATGGTAGGGACTGCGGTGCAATCCGGCAATAAGCCCTTCAACAATGCACTTGGCGCGGAGTGTAAGACTCCGGATGGGTACCAGATGCTCCGGTTTAAGAAAAGTGATCGGTTTGTTTTTTGCGGGCATTCTTTGTTTATCGTTTTCTTTGTCGAGGGATAATCACCTTTCAATCTGCTGAATAGTGTCTGTCAGGAAAGTGTCTATTTGGAGTCATTCCGGTATTCTTTTCGGCCGGAATCCAGCTTTTTAATGTTATAAGGAATGGATTCCCGCCAGAAACATGCGGGAATGACGTTTCCAGACAGATACTAATTATCGATTACATAAAATTAATCGGCAGTTTCGACGCTTCCTTTGTCTGCTTTGTCCGCTTTTGAATAATTTCAGTCATTGCTTTATCACGGTTGAAGTCACTTACACTATCCCGGATCCTCTCTTTGAGTATTTTCATATCATCCTGACTGAATGCCGATACCATCAATGAATCCGGGAAAGCGATCGATATTTTTTTCCTTTCAAACGGGCTGGTAACCAAGTCGGTTTTGTTAAAAATAATCAGTTTATGGTTATTTTCCACGCCAAGGTCATCAAGTACATCATTAACCGTAGTAAGCTGCTGATCAGACCATCTGCTCGATGCATCCATCACGATAAGGAGAATATCAGCTTCACGGACCACTTCGAGTGTACTCTTAAACGATGCGACTAGATGGTGCGGCAATTTCCGCAGGAAACCAACGGTATCGGAAATCACAACCGTGCCCATTTGAGGGAGGTAGATCCTCCTGGTTGCCGTATCAAGTGTGGCAAAGAGTCTATTCTCGACAAAAACATTGGAACCTGATAAAGCATTCAGCAAGGATGATTTACCGACATTGGTATATCCCACCAGGACAAGCCGGGTAAACGCTTTTCTGCGCTTACGTTGCGTGATACGTGATCGCTCAACTTTCTTAAGTCTGCGTTTTAGATCGGCGATTTTATTCTGTACCAGGCGCCGGTCCACTTCCAGTTGTTTCTCACCGGGACCGCGAGTCCCTATACCCCCAACCTGCTGTGAAAAGTGGCTCCATGCATGGGTAAGACGCGGATACAGGGTGCGAAGCTGTGCCAGTTCGACCTGTATACGTGCTTCATTCGTACGCGCATGCTGGGCAAATATATCAAGAATAAGCTGGCTGCGGTCAATAACCTTCCCGTCTATCAGTTTTTCGATATTACGAATCTGCCCGGGAGTCAGCTCTGCATCAATAACAAGCGTTTTGCACTTCTTTTCCTTCATATATAGGTGAATCTCGGAGAGTTTTCCTTTACCAATGTAAGTTGTTGCACTCGGCCGTTGTGCCCGTTGTACAAAACTTTCCAGGATCTTTGCACCTGCGGTACGACAGAGCATAACCATCTCCTGCATATCTTCCTCGAAAAGACCTTGATCCATCCGGGAGGTATATAAGCCGGACAAGACAATTTTCTCGGCCGGGGGCGGGTATTTTATCTCTATCATATTAATTTGCTTGCGCTGGTTATGGAAAATTTAATATCGTCCCGGCTTTAATCTGTGAAGGTGCTCTCGTTAACACCTCAGCACCTGTTTCAGTAATAAGAATAGTATGTTCAAACTGTGCAGAGAGTGAACCGTCTTTTGTCCGCACCGTCCATCCATCCTCGCGGCTTGTAACAACTTTATACGCACCTAAATTCATCATCGGCTCAATGGTTAAAGTCATGCCTGGAAGAAGAGTTACCGTATCACACTCAGGTGAGATATGGTGACAAACCGTAAAAAACTCGTGAAACTTTTTCCCGACACCATGCCCGGTATATTTTTGGACCACTGAACAGTTCTGTGACTCTGCATAGGGTTGTATTGTCTGTCCGATAATCCCAAGAGGTTTCCCCGGGCCGGCCGCTTTAATTCCGCGCATCATGGATTCTGCAGCAATCTTGACCACATGCCGGGCCTCCTCAGAAACATCGCCAATCAGAAATGTCTCGGAAGAATCACCATGATACCCATCAACGATTGTGGTAAGATCAACATTGATAATATCTCCCTCTTTCAAAATTGTATCTGAAGAAGGTATCCCATGACAAACGACTTCATTCACCGAAACACAGACTGATTTGGGAAATTTATGATACATAAGACAGGCAGGAAGATGTCCATGCTTGACCGTATATCCATGAACCAGTGTATTAATCTCTTCTGTGGATATACCGGCTTTCACATAGGGGCGAATATAATCCATCAATTCACCGTTAAAAGCACCGGCACGTCGCATGCCTTCAATATCGTCAGGTGATTTTATCATACGGTTTGTTTTTGGAGATATAGTTTTATTTCTCTGCCCGATTTCTGAATTCATATGGCATTTCTTATACTTTTTACCACTACCACACCAGCACGGGTCATTTCTTCCAATCATATTACATTCCTAGATTTTTCAATCAGTCTGAGGGTTTAAGCGAGTAATAAATATAGTACCTGCATCATATTTCCTGAGAGTTTCTCATCATTTAGTAGACTTTTTAAACATTCAAGATTTGTATTTCGTCATTCTTGATAGCAAATTATGGTATTCTAACATCCCCTTTTTTATATTATATAGATAGTATTCATAATGTTACAGTGCAGGATATACTATTTTGTAAGCGTTCACACTATTTTTAACAAAAAATATGGAAAATGTAACTTCATTGCATGAATAGCAGGTGGAACAAACTTGACAGGCCAATAATCCTGGCATCGAAATCGCCGCGGCGGAAAGAAATCCTTGCAAACATGGGTTTTACATTTTCCATACAGCCTCCGACTATAGAAAACGAAGAAATATATATTCAAATAGATCGAATCGAGGATTCCGTTCAGGAACTGGCCCTGGCAAAAGCACAATCAATTGCATCACGGTTTTCCTCATCACTTGTCCTCGGAAGCGATACGGTTGTTTGTATTGATAACCAGGTCATCGGCAAACCGCTATCCTGTGATGATGCGCGGGAAATGCTGAAACAGTTATCGGGCAGAGCACATAAGGTGTACTCAGGAGTTGCACTTCTCTGCGCGGAAATTAATTTTAAAACTACAGCAACCGCCTGTTCGGAGGTATTTTTTCGTGACATTGCTGAGTGGGAAATCGATGAATACCTTACCTACGACGAACACGCAGACAAAGCAGGCGCTTATGCTATACAGGGTAAAGCCATGACATTTATTGACAGAATCAATGGGTGTTTTTACAATGTAATGGGATTACCAATAACTGAAACGATTAACATGTACAAAGCATACACCGAATTTCTGAAAGGATTACGGTAATGTCTGAAACGACAGATTACAACGAGCCACAGGCTGGGCAGGAACAACCCGAAGAAAATCAGGTCCGCGAACCGGTAAAAGAGAACGTTGGAGACATACTCCACAAGGAGCGGGTTACCCGTCGGATAACGCTTGAGACCATCGCGAAGGATCTGAAGCTTAACGTGAAATATATCAAAGCCATAGAATCAAACAGTTTCAACGACCTGCCCGCAGATCCCTATGTTCGTGTCTATCTTAGGTCAATTGCATCATATCTCATGCTGGACCCCGAAGAAATTCTGAATAAATTCTTTGAAGACCGGGGTATCCCGCCGGCAGAAACTGACAAAGGGAATACCGTAAAAATTCAAATAAGTGTGGAAAAAGATAATGAGAAACATTCCAAATACTGGATCATTATTATCATTGTCATTGCTATTCTCGCCGCAGTCAGCTATATGCAGCAAAAGGGCGTGTTTAGAAACTTAATCAAAAAAGGACCTGCTCCTACGTCTGAAACAACGGTGCAGGAAGATACCGAGGTGCCGGACTCCCTGGTAACACCCGATGAAATGTCTGATGACTCTACGGGTAAAGAAGAAAACTCTGAGGCGGAAGAGAACGATAAACAGAGTGAAAAAATAGACAACCCGTTAACCGCAGCTGACAGTTTAAAACTGATCATAAAGGCTACCTTCGATTCTGTATGGGTACAGATTTTCTGTGACGGTAAATCATGGAAAAATTTTATCCGTTCCGGATATTCCAGAGCTTTTTACGCGAAAGACAGCATTAACCTGCATGTGGGAAATAACAACCGCCTGAAGTACATTCTCAATGGCAATAAACTCTCTTTACCGGGAAATGGCGTAAAAATATTCAAAATTGATCACGAGGGAATCGAAGTCTGGAAAATGAAACAGTGGAATACTGTTTTTAAAAGCAGACTGTAAGCCATCCTGTGATTCTTTGTTCAAAAAAAATGAAAAAGGTGACGGTTCTGTTTTAGTTATGGATGATGATTCCATTGTCCTGAATGCTTTGGAGAAACTACTTGCACGGCTGGGATATCGGGTTACCTGTACACTGAATGGTGAAGAGGCATTAGCGAAATACCAGGAAAAAAACGAAAGCGGCGCACCTTTTTCATTAGTAATTCTGGACTTGACAGTCAAGGGTGGTATGGGAGGCAAAGAAACAATAAAAACTCTTCGGAAGCTTGACAATAAGATAAAAACAATTGTTATGAGTGGCTATTCAAATGATCCAATAATTTCCAGTTTTCGTGCGTATGGCTTCGATGGGGTTATACCAAAGCCATTCACCATCAGTGAACTCAGTTCCGTTATTACAGATGTTATTGCAGTATGACACCTTCTGTCATGTAGGCCGACTACTATGGTAAAAACACAGAGAGAGCAAAAAAATTTCAAGGGGAATTTCGAACATCTTGACATTCTTCTTTACGCTATTAAAAAAAACACTATCGGCTTCTGGAATGACTGGCGAGAGAAAAAACATGATGTGACCATCGTACTTACCGGTGCGAATCTTAGTAGCGCGAATCTCGCGGGGGCAGATTTCAGGGAGGTGATTCTCAGAGAAACTGATCTGAGTAACGCAGACCTGTCCGTAGCAAACCTCTTCGGAGCAGACCTTGGAAATGCCGATCTCAGCGAAGCCTCTCTTGAAAAAGCCACCCTTTCCAACGCCCTGTTGCACGGGACCTATCTCTATAATACAAATCTTTCTGAGGCGGTATGTATTGAGGCTGTTTTCACTAACGCAAATCTCAAAGAGGCAAACCTGAAAGGCGCCCGTCTTGACTCGGCAGTGTTACAATCCACCGATCTAACCAATACTGAATTATCTAATTGTTCACTGGTAAAAGCACGGTGTGACGGAGTAACCTTTACCGGTGCACACATCTACGCCTGGAAGATAAAAGAGTGGAAAACCAACAATCTGCACTGCGATTATATTTACATTGATGCCTCGGGAAAAGAGCGGTTACCTCAAAGCAGAAAATTCAGAACGGGAGAGTTTGAAGGATATATTAAAAAACTGCACGCCACTAAAGAAGTAATAAAACGCACAGTACCGGGAGGCAGGGCATTAAACCACGCATTTATTTCATACACCAAGGATGATTCCGACTATGCAAACAAGCTGGCGCATGCACTTGAAATACACGGTATTAATATCTGGCTGGATAAAGTAAGGCTGCAGCCGGGCATACTATGGCAAAGAGCCATAAAAGATGCTATTGAAAACGGCATGTACTTTATCGCCTGTTTCTCAAAAAATTACTGCCGGCAGCTCGAAACAACGCCACTCGAAGAATTGAAAATCGTTCTTGAACGATTGCATAAATCACCGACCGACAAAGCGTGGTTTGTTCCAATAAAGATCCTGCGATGTGACATACCCGATATAAAGATTGAAGCCGGTCTACCATTAAAAAACCTTCAATGGATTGATCTGAGCCAAGGTTGGAATGAAGGTATTAAAAAAATTGTGGAGAGGATTAAGGGATAATGTATTAATTGCGGGAGCACTGTATGGTAAAGAAACATACCTTCGTCCCTGTTATGTAATACCGGAAAATCTGAAACCATACATACCGGCTGTTTCCACAAATGGAATACCCGTTTTGTAAATATTCATATTGTATTGTCGCCCCTTGTAAAGGTATCGTCATACAACACAACACATTACCCCTCCCCGTATCGAGTGTGATATGAAACGAGCCGCTTAACCTGTTGAAATATAACGAGTAAAGCTGTGCAGTTCTCTACCGGGGAACGACAAAAGTAAAAAAAATCAGAAATAGTTGCTTCCGGTATATACCGGTTTATTAGTTTACCGCTATACAACCTTATTACCATTACCCAGGGAGAAATGCCCCATGAAAAAACCCATTCTATTTTTGTCAATCTGTGTTCTATTGCACAGCTTTTCCACCTTAGCAGAAACCATCACAATAAATGCGACCCGGTATAAACTGAGAATCTATAATAATGCTCAGGATAATCCGTTAAAAGTCGAATCTTCCGATACCACAACTAAGCTGCCTTCAGGAATGTATGTACGTTGGACCACCTATGATGCTGAAATACTCTGTGATTTTAATTTATCCTCTTTGTCATCCAACGCTGTGATTAATAGTGTCGATTTTGAATATAAGGTTACTGACATTCAAGGTCCGGCATATTACACAATTATCAAAGCATTCAAAAATACCAGGGGTTGGTCGGGGACACCGCAATATAATGACTTTGGATACACGCCATGGCCACAGGAGGATATACTCGTAACCGAAAGTGATATCTCTACAGGATGGAGAACATTCCCTCAGAATGATAATTTTAAATCATTGGTTCAAGAGTGGATTTCAAATCCATCAACGAACAAGGGAATAATATTAGCTAATGAAGCATATTACTGGGACTACTGGATTGATGTTTCATGTGTCAGGTTAATCGTCGATTATACGGATACATCAGAAACAGTTGAACCGGAAGTAACGGATTTTAAAGTTGTACCCCTGCTGTCCAATTTTGCTGCGTATGGAACTAATGGAATACAAATGTATTTTCAAACTCTAATTCAGGGGATTGCCGGTACCGGCGAATCGGGAGATATTCATCTTGCCTATTCGTCAGTTATGGGTGATGTTTACTGTGGCGGCAATGCTTATGTGGATTATTCCACTCTTAAAGGAGATCTTACAGTGCAGGGTACTATTGCAACGTTTTATTATTCAGATATTACGGGTATTACAAGAGAAGAAACGCCGACATTGCAATATTATATTTCCCGGAAATATTTTACTGTCGAATCCACGCAGGAAATTATCTGTAATGATGATCAAACATGTAGAATCCCGCCTAACGAGTATTATTCAATAAACGCATACAACAGAAGTACTATCATACTTGAACCGGGAACGTATAATCTCCATGAGCTGAACTTTTTTGGCGATGACGCAAAACTGGTTCTTGATCTGGGACCTAATGATGAAATAGAAATCAATGTGCTTGATGATATAAATTTTGGCCTTCGATTTAAAATGCAATTTACCGGAGTGGTAAATCCTCTTGCGGTAAAGATTCTCACGAAACAGTCGTATCCTTTAATACTTTCTCACAATTCTACATTTCATGGCATAATCAGAGCGCCAAATACAACCGTGGATTTAAAACCACAGGCTGTTCTTTATGGGGCTCTTTATGCGAAAGAAATCAATATGGAATCCCATTCCAGAATTACTAAACCGCCCGTTTTGACTGACCTGCACCATTCTGAATGGGCCTACGCCCCGCCTTTTGATCCTAATATTACCAAATACACAGCGGTTGTTCCACAAGCTACAGACTCTCTTACAGTAACTCCTGCTCCGGAAAAAGAGACGTTTCTTGTTTCCGTTAATGGATCATCTCCTGATAATATCGTACTTATTGATGATAATCCTGAAATAATCACTATTGAAGTAAATGACCATACTCTCGAATTAACCACGATATACACGTTAAGTGTAGTAAAAGACCCGGAAGATAAATATGCTGTTCATGTCAGTGATACGGCCTCAGGTACCCCTATTGATGGTAAATCGTGGCATACTGCGTGGAGATATTTACAGGATGCAATATACGATGCTGCAAAATCCGGAAAGGAAGTATGGGTAGCGGAAGGACGGTATATAAACGAAGATGATGCAGTATGTTTTCCGTTTGAATTATTTCCCGGTCTGGAACTAATTGGAGGTTTTAAAGGGAGGGAGAATACCCGTGAACCGGAAGGTTCTGTCTATAATACCATTTTAAGCGGTGATTGTCGCGGTAATGATTCCGACCTTCCCTCATGGCCGCCTCCTCCTGACAGTGCACTTAAGTATTTAGACGATAATGCATACCACATTATACAACTTACCAATTGTGGCAAAGGCGCTATAAGCACAAAAATCGAAGGGTTTACAATAC
>CBDVBE010000108.1:0-16365 GCA_965372145.1 uncultured bacterium
ATGAAAAAGATGGTGTCCATTATTTCTTTTTGAGTGAAGATGAGTTTAAAAGGAAAATTGATGAAGATGAATTCGCGGAATGGGAAGTAGTCCATGGTAATTATTATGGCACACCGAAAAGTTTTATAGACAGTACGATTCAGTCAGGCAGGCATATTGTGATGGATGTTGATGTGTATGGCAAGGTGAAGTTTGATAAAGCCTATCCTGACGCTATTGGAATTTTCCTCAAGCCGCCTTCATTGGAAGAGCTGGAGAAGAGACTGCGCAGCCGAAAAACCGATTCGGATGAAGTCATTGGACTTCGGCTTGCAAACGCTGAGAAGGAGACTTTTTTTGCCTCGCAAAATGGGAAGTATAAATATACCATTGTTAATGACGATCTCGATGCGGCAAAACAGAAGGTCGTTACTCTTGTCAAAGAAATTATTGGCCGGTAATTAACCGCTATGATGCATACCACCGAAAACCAGTCTTTTGCCTTTCCGCTTGATTCGCGGGCTATTATTATCGGACGTGATCCTGCCTGTGATATTGAACTGCACGCGGTTGGAGTTTCAAGACGACATGCGGAGTTGACTTTGTTGCCTGAAGGGCCGACGATCCGCGATCTGGGGAGTTCCTTCGGAATTCGTGTTAATCGTAAACCAATTACAGAAGCTGTTCTTGAACATGAGAGTGATATCACAATCGGCGTGGTTACCTTTACTGTTCATATAGGAAGTGACAAACTTTTTTTAACCCGGAAAATGGATTTCACTGCATCGGAAGATGTCCCTGAACTGCAGGATACGGAAAGAATTACTATAGGACGTGATTCGGGTAATACCATCCATCTTACCCATCCTCTGGTTTCACGATTTCATTGCACTATTACCAGGGCTGAAGACGGGTCTTATTCTCTTGCCGATCATGGAAGTACAAACGGTACCTTTGTCAATGGGAGCACTGTTCACCATGCAAAATGCGGAGAGGGTGATGTTATACAGATCGGGCCCTTTCGGTTTATGTTTGCGGATAAAAAATTTATACAGGCGGATGATTCGCAGCAGATAAAACTGGAAGCGCATGGTGTAACAGTCAAACGGGACGGCAAAACGCTGCTCGATCGTGTTACCTTATCGATACAGCCGGGAGAATTCGTTGCAATATTAGGACCTTCAGGTGCCGGAAAGACTACTCTTGCCAAAGCGCTTACCGGTCAAACGCCTGTTGGCAGTGGCGCGATTTACTATAATGGTTTTCCGCTCAGTAAGTTTGCCGCCGCTTTCAGTTCTGTTATCGGGTATGTATCTCAGTATAACCTCTTAAGGCCTGAGTTGACTGTATGGGAGACTTTGAGTGAGCAGGCACTGCTCAGACTGCCGAAAGACAGTCTGGAAGCTGAGAGGATTGAACGTATCCGGGAAGTAATGGCAATGCTTGATATTACCCAACTGAATAAGAGACGCATTAGTACTCTCTCGGGAGGAGAGGCAAAACGGGTACATCTGGGCATCGAGCTATTGGCATCACCGACCATTATCTTTCTCGATGAACCGCTTGCCGGCCTTGATCCGGGACTTATTCACAAATTCATGGAACTGTTCAAGCAGTTGTGCAAGAAAGGGTATACACTGTTGCTTACTACTCACACGCTTGAACAAATAGAGTTATGCGACAGGTTGTTTTTTCTTAATAACGGGAAACTGGTATATCAGGGAACCCCGGAGGAGACTGCACCGGCTATGCATGTCTCTTCTATAGCTGAGGCGTATGAAAAGGTTCGAACCAACAGCGATCTGTTTCAATCAACCTCAGAGGAGACAGTCAGTGATTCTGATATGCATGAAAAGGTGAAGAACCTGCCTTCGCCGAAGAAAACACCCTATCGCCGTCCCCAATCCGCAGGTTTTTTCCGGCAGCTTTTCATGCTTGTTGCCCGGTATACTAAAGTACTCATTCGTGATCTCGCAAATCTTATTCTGATACTGCTTCAGGCGCCGCTTATTGCGTTGCTGCTTGTCCTGGTATTTCATGGTGATAGTCAGTTTTTGCCGATGTCATTTTATTTCTGCCTGACTATTTCAGCGATCTGGATCGGTGGTGTTAATTCAGTCAGGGAAATTGCACGGGAACGGGAATTATACGAAAGGGAATTTCGTGCCGGTTTGTCGGCTACCGCTTATGTCACGGCAAAATGCATTATTTTCGGTATGCTCGCATTTTTACAGGCGGTGCTTTTTACCGTAAGCCTGCACTATGGTTTCGATGGGTTCGATTTTACCTCAGAAACCCTTTTACTTATCTCAGTTACCACGATTTCCGGTACAATACTCAGTCTCGCGATCAGTGCTTTCTCAGGAAATGTAAACCGTGCGGTGAGTCTTCTCCCGATAATATTCATACCACAGATTTTCTTTTCAGGTATTCTTGTCCCTTTTGACAGGATGCCTGAGGTGGGAAGAATAATTTCATATATTACCGTGTCACGGCCAACCTTTTCAATGTTCAAAAAGGTATGCCTGCTTAATTGTCCATTACGGGATTTGGCAGAGTGGCAGTCTCTCGCTTTGTTAAATGTGTCACTGATTTTGTTAATTGGCATCAGGATGCGATGGCATCGTATTTTTACCCGGCCGGGACTAAAATAATGAAAAATGTGATCTTTAACCCGGAACCTGTGAACGATTACAATATATTTTATCTCTTGTGCTGACCATTATCATAGGAATAGTATGCGTGTTAAAGTGCTGTTGCTGTCCTGTATATTAGCCGGGATGCTTTCTGCAAAAAATCGTATTGCCGTTATGGAGTTTAAAAATAACGGTTCTGAGAATCTCAGCCATTTGTCAGGCGGTATCCCTGATATGTTGACAACCACGTTGGCAAACAGCAGTAAAATCAGTGTGGTCGGGCAGCACCGGATACGGAAAATAATTTCCGAAATGAATCTTGGTGATGCTCGTGTTGTTAGTCCGGATACCGCAGCAGAAATCGGAAAAGCCACCGGGGCTGATCTTGTCATTGTCGGTAGTTATATAGATCTCGGAGTAACGGTGCGTATTGATGCGAAAGTTGTTGACGTTGAAACAGCCCAAATAGTTTCCGGCGCAGCACAGAGTGTGAAAGCAGCCTGTATTGAAGAGGTTGATGTCGCCGTAGATACACTCGCTGAGAAATTGTTGGATAAATTGACCGGTGAAGTCGCACATCCTGTTTTAAAAGGTGAACCGTCATTAAAAGGAAAACTTGATATCGTATTTGCCGGTTTTAATATAAGTGGGGTTACTGTTGATGGGAAAATGATGGAAACGGATGATACCGGGGTAGCATCCATGAAAGTAGGCCATGGTAAGCATGTGGTGCGGGTTTTCAAAGGTATGGTTAAACCGCAGGAATTGGTTGAAACCACTGTTTTTATACCGGGCGGTTATGTTGTTGAAGCAAAGTATGAGAATAAAAAAATAAATGTGTATGCAACAAAACCTTTACCGGAAGTAAAGGGAAAGGAATAGTGATACCGGTCTATATAAATATAAAGTAACTATTCAGGTGTATTATTTAATAAGCAAATCAGTTGAAGTACCCGTATACTAATCAAAATATTATTTTTTTCGATTAAGATTACGATTAAGATTAAGATTAGGATTAAGATTAGGATTAAGATTAGGATTAAGATTAGGATTAAGATTAAGATTATTAAAGTTATTAAAATATTGGGTTTTAGTTGTATAACTGAATAGTTACAATATAAAAACAATAAACATGTAGAAGAGGACTATGAAAGGAATAGAGAGCACGACTCGATGGATGCCTGAGACTATTGGCAACTATAAAATTGTCGGAAGTATTGGAAGAGGCGGTATGGGAGATATTTACAAAGCCGTCCAGAAATCACTTAACCGAACCGTGGCTATCAAGGTTCTTTCCCCGCAGATGGGGCGAAGTGAAGAATTCTCCAAGCGCTTTGACATTGAGGCAAGGGCGATTTCATTACTGCAGCATCAGAATATTGTCAGTATATTTGAATTTGGCGAAGAACACGGCCTCAAGTACTTTGCCATGCAGTACGTTGACGGGGAAGACCTTGGGAAAAGATTATTACATAAAAAGCCGCTTACTATAGAAGAAGTTATTGATTACTCCAAGCAGATTTGCCGGGCATTGCGATACGCACATAGTAAAGATGTTATCCATCGTGATATAAAACCGCAGAATGTTCTTATCGATAAGAATGATGGATGCAGGCTTACCGATTTTGGCATTGCCAAGATATACGCGGAGACAAATATTACCATGACCGGTGTTGCCGTGGGCACACCGGAATATATGTCGCCTGAGCAGGCTGAGGGTGACGTCCTTGATGCACAGACTGATATTTATTCAATCGGTATCGTCATATATGAGATGCTTACGAAACGGCCGCCGTTTACCGGGACGAATCCGGTTGCCATAGCATATAAGCAGGTGCATGAACTGCCGATTCCGCCGTCTGCAATGAGAAAGGATACACCGAAACGTCTTGAGTTGATAGTGTTAAAAACGCTGAAAAAAAATCGTATGGAGCGCTATAAAACAGTTGAGGCTCTGCTTAATGACCTTGATACCGTTGATGTTAATGAGCAGATAGGCAAACCGACAGTTACTCTAAAAGCGCATAAACGGGAAAGCAAAAAAAAGGCAATACTCCATGAAAAACGTATTACTGACCGGCGCAGTGGTAACAGACGACACCATAATTTAACTGAATCATATCCGATCACCAGCATACAATATTGGATTGAGGTGTGGTATACACAGGGGATTTCGTTAATTCTAATAGGTTTACTCGCTGTAATCTTTATTTTACATCTGATAAAATTTCATTAGTTTTTTTCCCGGGAATACCATGAATACTCGTGAAAAAGGCAGCCGGGGAGAGGATAAGGCTGTTGATTACCTGCTCAGCAATGGTTACCGTATCGTTACAAGAAATTATCAATCCCGAAGAGGTGAAATTGATTGCATCGCACAGGCTCCTGATGGAACTTTTGTTTTTGTTGAGGTCAAATCTTCACAGAGTAGAAAGGGCGGCCATCCTTTCTTCTGGGTAAATCGGGGGAAACAGAAAAAAATTGCCACCATGGCCAGACAATATCTTGCAGAACATGAGTTGTTCGGGGAACCCTGCCGGTTTGATGTTATTGCGCTTGTTGATGATAATATTGAACATCTTAAAAATGCTTTTTTTGCATAACCGCTGATATTTCTTCCTTAAAAATTCTATTTGTCATTTTAGTAAATAGGTGTTGCTTTAATAAGTATTGTTTGTAACAATTAATGTAAGGGGAAAAAACTGAAAGTTTTTACCATAGGTTTACTTATTCATAATGGCGTTGATAACACAGAAAAACAGATTAGCCCCGTTAATACTTCTGGTGTGGTGTGGAGCTGCATTTTGCCAGCACTGGTATAAAAGCACTACCACAGGAGGGGCTTCGTATATCAGTATTCTTATCACGGATAAATCGGTACTTTATGCCGGCACATGGGGGAGCGGAGTGTTTTATTCGATTGATAAGGGCACTACCTGGAAACCAATGAATGAAGGATTAACAAACAAATATATCTATACTTTGCTTTCCACTGATAATGTTTTATTTGCGGGTACTGAAGGTGATGGGGTTTTTAAATACACTACTGGTAAAAGGAAATGGGAATCGGTGAATAGAGGTTTACACAACAAGGTTATCTTTTCTCTTGCTGAAAGAAATGGTGTGTTGTTCGCTGCTGCCTGGATAAAGGGAATATATCGCTCCCATGATGGTGGGAATACCTGGATACCTTCAGGTGACGGATTAGAGAACAATGTTGTATATACACTCAACACCAGTGACAGTATTCTCTATGCTGGAACTGCCAGTAATGGCGTGTATCAATCTAAAGATAACGGTATAACCTGGAAAACTACAGGACTTTCAGGAAAATCGATTCTTTGTATACTCCCTATACAAAACAAAGTATGGTTCGGCACATGGAAAAGCGGTATCTATTGTTATAATGAAGGAACTGAAAAATGGGAAATAGTATCCCTGATACCGGGTGAACCGGTGAGATCTTTTGTATTTAAAAGAAACACCCAAACGGCTTATTGTGCCAAAAGATCAATAGGGGTATATCATTCTGTTGACTTTGGTATATCCTGTACCTATACAGGCCTGGCCGGATACGATGTGTTCTCGCTTGCGGCGTTGGATGATCGGATAATTGCCGGGACATGGGGAAATGGGTTGTTTATAAGAAAAGATACTGATACCGCATGGGCTAATATATGTAAAGCGCTTGACGGTTCTTTTTATAGTGAAACCGCAAAAGCGAAAAAAAAAGAGAGGGCATTTATGCAGAAAAACAGGCGGATTGAGAAACTGCATATGCCAATGATAAAGATGCATCCTGCGGAGATGGATGATTTCAGCAAAGGCCGGATCATATGCGCCCATACCTGCAATCCCGGGAAACTTCAGGTATGCTATATCGTAAAAAATGATGGGAAGGTGTCTGTCGGTATATCCGATTATTCCGGAAGATTACAAAAGGAGAATGTTACAATCGTCAAAGGCGGGGAAAAACAGAAAATATCCTTTTGTGCCGACGGGTTGACTCCCGGGATATACTATATTACATTACGGACATTGGTTGATAAAGAAACTATTCCAGTGGTGCATGTTAAATAGCGGATACCATTAGGGGGCTTTACAGGTTGGGTGAAACGTTACGATTCCTCTTTGTTTAACCTAAGTTGAGTTCCTTCTCAAGGTCTTCATCGCTCATCAGAACAGTAATAATCCTATCTATACCGGCAAGACTGATGATTGACATTATCTCATTTCGTGGATTTAAAAGGATGAGTTTTTTCTTTTTCCTGGCGAGAGTGTTGCAGATGGCGATAAATTCTCCAAGGCCATGGGAACTGGTAAAAGTAAGTCGGCTTAAATCGACTATAAGATAGTTCCCTTTGATATTCAGGTTATTAAAGCGGTTTCGGAGTTGCTGATAGTCATTAAGCATACATAATTTCCCGATTATAGAGATGCCTGTTTCAGCATATTTGTTAAAAGGGTTTATCTCCATATCACACAGCCTGCTTCTGATATTTACCGATCATAATTCTGTTGCCTTTATCATTAAAGTCAATTTCGTCCATATATTCTTTTACAATATATAATCCTTTACCATGGTCTTTGCTGATATGTTCTTTCGAGAATGGATCAGGCAATTTTTTATGATCAAATCCATCACCTTCATCAATAACACTTATAGAGAAGTTATCTAATGATATTTTGTATAAGACAAATACTTTTTTATCCGGATTGTATTTATTCCCGTGTTGAATCGCATTGGAGAGTATTTCATGAACGGACTGGTGAGCTTGAAAAATATCTTTGTTTGAGTACCCTTTCCTGTCCATTTTCTGCATTATCATAGAGCAGATATCCTCAATTTCGTCATGAGAATTCAGGGTAATTACCTCAGGACGATCATCCCGGGTAAAGCCTGATTTCTTAAGGATATCTTCTGAACAGCCAATCTGTACGCAGAACATGGTACAATCGTCACGAAAGGGGATCCCTTTCCTGAATCGTTTGCTATCACCGGAAATTCTCTTAATAATAGTTTCCGGTTCACTCTTACCATATTTCTCAAAAATTTTCATCAGGCGTTGGGAACTGTAAAGTTCACCTTTGTTATTTAACGCTTCAGTGAGACCGTCAGTATAAAACAGCAGCTTATCATTCCAGTCAAGGGTCACAATGTCATCATGATAGGTGGCAATATCCGACAAGGCTACATGTCCGATAAAGACACTGTTTCCGGGGATGAAGGTTGTTTTTTGAGTTTTGTGGCGATAGATAATGGGGTAGACATGGCCTGCCTGGGAGTAAATCATGGTATTATCTATATGGTCAATTATCCCGAGGAACGCTGTCAGGTAATGACCTGTTCTGATGTAACTGCATATATCGTTATTAACTGCGGTAAAAATTTCAGACGGTCTTCCGCCTTGTTTGATATGGTGAATAAAGAGCATCTTAGCCATAGCACAGATAAGTGCAGAGGGTACCCCGTGACCCGAAACATCGAATATAAAGACTACTGTTTTGTTATCCTTAATCGGTATGATGTCGAACATATCCCCGCCGACTGCATCTGTCGGGATATATAAACTGGATACTTCCATATTCATAAGGTTCTGCATAGAGTCCGGCAGAAGTCCGGCCTGGACACTTTTTGCAATATCCAGTTCGCTCTTCAGTGCTGAATATGCTTTTTCCAATTCCAGATGTGCTTCTTTCAGTTCCTTTGCTTTGTTGTCTACAAGGTCGTTAAGGCGGGTATTGAATTCCTCTATTTTTTCACGTTCTTTCTTTTCTTTTTCATATAATTCTTTATATTTTTTCTGAATAATTTCCTTTTCTGTCGAGTCGGTAAAAATAAGGATTAGCGTATCTTCAGAAGGGGACAGGAGAAAAGATGGCACCACGCTGATCGAAAGGGAGAGATGTTTTCCCTTTGAATTGCGACCTTTGATTCTCTGCCGCGGAAAATCTTCTTCCTGGGTGTATATCTTTTCAATAAGCTCGGGATTTTTTTTGAAAATATCTATATCAATACATTGATTCAGTAAAATATCCTCGTCCAGATAATCATTGGAAATATCCGCCATTGTAAGAAAATCTTCATTGGTATGAAGGATCTTCAGGCCTCTATCGATGATACATGCCGGAGTTACTAAAGAGTTAAAAAAGATATCGATTACTTTGTCCATAAATGCTCTAGATAAGACTCTTACTTGTGAAATAGAGTTAAAAGGTAACTACTCAGGTATTCTTCGCATAAAGCGTCATTGCGAGCGCAGCGAAGCAATCTCCTGCATTCGAAAAGATGAGATTGCTTCGCTACGCTCGCAATGACACTAAGAATGTTACACCACCTGAGTAGTTACGTTAAAAGATAAATAAGAGATATGGAGAAAAAATTATTCCATTATATATTGTACTATAAAATCCTGCCGGTAACAAGGGTTAAATCATCAATAAGGGGAATGTTACTTCTGAAGGAATGGATATCTTCAATAATACTTTTACAGAGTTCATGTGCAGATGATGCGGACATATCACGTATTTTCTTCAAAAAACGCATGTTACCGTAAGATTCTTTGTTTTGGTTTTTGCATTGAGTAATCCCGACAGTATACCAGACAATGACATCTCCGGGGTCCAGATCGAGGGTATGTTCATTGTAATGGGCGTCAATCCCATCCCCCAGGCGGGCTCCGCTTGAGGTAAGTGATGCCGGGAGGCTGTCTTTTTTCTTGATAAGAACCGGTATTTCATGACCGGCATTGGCAAAGTAGACCTTCTTATTAACTAAATCGAACGTGGATGCAAAAAAGGTCATTGTCTGCCTGCCATAGACATTACTGAACATAATCCGGTTAAGCAGGGTGAGCAGGTAGGATGGTTTCATGGAAAGCGGTATATCACGTTTGTCAATCGGGATATCCGGCATTTTATCCACAATAAGAGCAAGCATATCCTGCTGCTTTTTAAGCATGTTCATTGTTTTTATAAAACTGCTTGCTGTTGATGCGGCAAGTGCCGCGTGGGTGCCCTGGCCGGAAGCGTCACCTATAAAGACGGATAGACGGTTATTATCTTTATCTTCGATGAATCCATGCCAGTTACCATAGGTGTCACCGGCGGGCCTGTAATAGCTGCAGATTTCAATACCTTTCATTTTGAAAGGCCGCTGCGGCATTAAAACTTTTCGTGTTAACTCGGCTATAACCGAATCCGGCTCGGTGCTCTTTTTTCTGCTCGCCTTTTTAATCAGCTCAATATTAAAGAGTGACATTGCAGTGGCAAATGCGATAATGTCCAGGAATTTACCGTCAGTCTCAGTAAATGCGACATCGTTTTTCTTGCCGATAAGTATATAAAGACCCTTTGATTTTTTACCATATACCAGTGGAGAAATGAGGACTTCATCAGCAGGATTTTCAAGGGCGATATGCAGATCATTGAATGTTTCTGCAAGTGAACTGGCCACAAATTTATGCGCTGTTTTTTTCTGGAATGTTTTAGTAAAAACCTCATTCGGCAGGGTAAGTATTGCACTATGGAGTCCATTATCAGGTGTAAAACCGGACACCTGCTTTATAATCAGATTGTTGTTTTCCACCAGGCTTAAAATGCATTGGTTTGGGGTAATAAAATCATGAACAATAGAAAGAGATTGAGAAAGGAGTGAATCAAGCTCCCGGTTGACATCCAGTGTCTGTACAGTATTATACAATGTAAACAGATCATTTTTTTGTTTATAGAGCGCCTTGTTCATCCTGTTAAAGAGAGTTGATGCACTACCGATCTCATTTTTACTTTTTACCGTTATACGGCGGTTGAAATCACCGGATGATGAAGTCTGTATACCTTCAGAAAGCGCTTTAATCGGTTTGACTATAAGAAAATGTGTTACGAGAATGGTAATAATAATGCCTGCAACCAGCAGGATAAAGGATACTGCTGCAATTTGAACTGCCAGGTGGGTTAATCTGGCAGTAACGGGTTTATTTGACATGGTAATTCCGGCACTGCCGATTCTTTTTTCACCCATAAAAAGTGGCATTGAATACTCGATGAATCGTTCATTTTGATATTCGATTGATGCAATACTGAATTTTTCTTCCTCCAGGATCTCGGTGCAACGATCACTCGTACATTCTATTCCCATCATTGAAGGGTTATTGTGTGCAATTATCGTCCGGTTGGTATCAATTACCATTGCCTGTTTCACATCGGTTTCATCGGTTACCAGGCTGTGACAGTAGGTAATAATCGTCAGGAAATTATCTGATGGGATGGCGTTTTTCGTAATTATTATAAGGTTGTTAACCAGGAGATTCCCCCGCTGGTCACGTGCCTCGGTAAGTGTTTGTTTCTCATGAAGCAGGACCGTTGTACTGATACCGATACTTGACAGAAAAACAAGTAGTGCAACCCAAAACGTTATCTGGAATGTAATGCCTATTTTCATTTTGAATTCATTTTATTGAAAATCTATATAAATGACTGCCTACTATATAATTATCGATTAATGTTAATAATATCTTTATCGTTTGGCTGTTTACAATAAAAATACGTGATAAGCGACAGGTAATGTTTCGTATCCGGTTTAAATAAAGAAAATATTTCTTTGACATCATAACTCATAATCAGTTATTTTTATCAATGAAAATTTTGTTCTTTGACTTATTCAAGTGTCAGGGAATCCCGTGAGAATCGGGAACGGACCCGCCACTGTATTCCTGATCCTGCCGGATGGGATCAACGTTCTTCCAAATAGCAAGCCACTGTGTTGTAGAGGACACGGGAAGGCTGGAAGATCTGGGAAAGTCAGGAAACCTGCTTGAATAAGGTTCTTCATATCCGATCGACCTTCGGGAATAAGGTTGAGAAAGGCTGCGGAATATGATTAAAACATAATAATCACGTGTAAAAGAATTACCTGCTATTCCAATTCTATACATTTTTGAAGAGGTAATCGGGTATGGAACCGCGGATATATCCGGCTATGCAGGTTTTAAATTGTCCTTTTAAAAATAAATTTTAAATAAAACCGAATATTAAGGCAGATTTATAAGCAGGCATGTATTAATTTTTATCCACGGGAGTGGACAATGCGTTACCTCTGTGGGACAAATCTGATTATCTTCATACAAATTGAGGAAGTACATCATTGAAGGAGTACCTATGAAATATCTCTGTGCCGGTATACTTGGCATCTGCTTTTTTATCTTATTCCTGAGCTGTAGTGAATCATCAAACGGGGTAACCGTTGAAACGTTAATTCCCCTTGATCCGGTAACCTATTATGATACTGTAGCGGTTGATACTTCATCAAGTGGAGTAAACAATACCGGGACAAAGGATAGTGTTTTATCAGATACGGTAACGACTATTGAGCCGAAAACAGATTTAATTTCGTGGATTATGGTTACCGCAACAAAAACGTATGATACAACGTATGTAATACAAACAGTTGTTGAGACACTTACCATTCAGCACAATATCTATGAGAAAGTGATTTACGATACCATATCTTCATCAGGTGATACACTCAGTGATACGGTAACAGCAGACACTGTCGGTACTCATTATATAGTGACTGTTAAAAATGCGGTTGGCGGGACAATTATCAATACGATACTCGATAGCGCTGTTATCGCAGTTGATACACATTTTGTTACGACCTACCTTATCGCCACAACCTCCGATGGTGTTACCGGTAATGTCGGTATTGCTGCAATGGATTGGCTGACTCTCGATACCGTTTACAGCGGTAGTACCGAATTATTCCCGATTCATTACACCAATAGCGTCTATGCGTATAATCATTCAGTGTATATATTCAATAATAACAGCATTCTTACTCTATCCACCCTGAATATATCAGATAGTGCAAACGATTCAACGATCTCTATTGATGCTGATTTGCAAGATATCTCTTTTGTAAACGAAAACAAGGCGTACTTAACGCAATATACGAATAGTGGCCTTGTAGTATATAACCCTTCGAATTACACCACTATAACTTTTATTGATATATCGCCCTATGCCGGGGTGGCCACTCCCGAGGTGCCGTACATGCAGAGTTCAATGGTATATAGCGGTAAACTGTATATTCTCTGCCAGCGGCTGAAATCAGTGCAGAACTCAGAGCCGGTACCCGATTCTTTACCGGGGATACTTGTGGTTATGGCGGTTGATGATGACAGCTTTATAGATTCAATTCCTTTGACAAAGATGAATCCTGTTTCTATGGATGTAATGGACGGTTTTCTGTATGTTTCTTCTGCGGGTTTCACGGACAGTACGGACGGGGGAATTGAGAAGATTGACCTTTCCTCGGATTCCCTTATAGGGTTGGTCCTTCCCGAAACAGATACCACCATACAGAATTTTGGAGATATTATTTTAGTCAGCAGCACAAAAGGATATATCAAAGCAACATCCCCTGTTGATGGCAGAACAGACCTGTTTGAGTTCAATCCCTCAACCGGTGCGGTTGGTGAACGTGTTTTCGTCCTTGATAATCCCACCGGTGATGTTATTTATGACGGCAGGTATCTGTATGTCGCAGATAGAAGTTTGACTAACCCTGGTGTTGTTGTGGTGAATCCTGTTAATAACAGTGTTGTAGCAGGGCCAATTAAAATGGGGGCCCTGCCGCCAAGTTCACTTGCGATAATGACGGTTTCAAAACGATAATACTATTAAATTTATGCTACAATATTGCTATGTATTAAAAAGACTGTTTCTGATTGCAACAGTCTTTTTTTATTGTATCGTCTCATGCACCGATGATACTAGAGCCAATTCTGCTGCGCAACAAATACCTGAGCGTATCATTTCCCTTGCTCCGAGTATTACCGAGACACTGTTTGCACTTGGCCTTGGTGATCGTATCGAAGGGGTGACCAGTTATTGCATCTATCCGCCGCAGGCCGGGAAGATAGCACAGGTCGGCAGTTTCATGGCGCCCAATTTTGAAGCGATAGTCTCTTTGAAACCTGACCTGGTTGTTATGGTTAAAGAGGATCTGAAAGTAAGTACTTTTTCAAAAAGAAAAGGATTCCGGTATTTACCGATTGATAATCATGATCTGGAAGCTATAATCGAATCATTCCGGATAATCGGCGATGCATGCGGCAGGCAGAAAGAGGCACAGGAGCTGATTATAGAGACGCGGGCTGCCATTGATTCTTTTTCTTCTCTCTCTGGAGGAGATACAAAACAGCTGAAGCCCAGGGTTATGCTATGCGTGGGACGCGGTGGTATCGGTGCCGGGGAGATTTCAACAATCTGGCTTGCCGGGGCGAATACCTATTATGATGACCTTATCCGTGCAGCAGGCGGGATAAATGTCGTCAAAGACTCATCAATGGCCTATCTGACCTTTTCAAGCGAAGGGGTCATCAGGCTTAAACCGGATATTATTATTGATGTTATGACAAACATGTCGCAATTCAGCAGTGATGTATTAAAAAAAGACTGGAAGAAGTTGACCACAGTGCCTGCGGTAAAGAATGATATGATCTTCTGCCTGTCAGGGGATTATGTGACCATTCCCGGGCCGAGGGTGGTGTTGTTACTGAAGGACATTAGTGAAATAGTAGGTAGATTTAATGACAGGGTTAGTAATTAGTGCCTGTCCGGAAACGCGTGTTTTTGTCATTTCGACCGAAGGGAGAAATCTGTAAGTAGTCGAATCTAAGAAAAGAAAGATTTTTCCCTATGGTCGAAATGACAGTTTTAGCTGGTCTTGGGCCAAATACTAATTAGTGTCTGGCCGGAAACGTCATTCCCGCATGCTTTTGGCGGGAATCCATGCCCCAAAACATCCAAAACAGCTGGATTCCGGCCGAAAAGAATACCGGAATGACTGCAAATAGACACTTTCCGGACAAGCACTAATTAATGGTTACTATGTATGAATAAAAAAACCAAATACTCGTTCCGCCTCGGCTGCACCTCGTATGTCTACCCTGATGAGATCGTGCCGAACGTCAAAAAAATGGCGCCAATCGTTGATGACATTGAGATCGTGCTGTTTCAGTCTGAAGAGCATTCGAATATGCCTGATACGAAAACGATTGCAGAACTTGCACAGCTCTCAAAGGAACATGATATCACCTACACTGTGCATTTCCCTATAGATAAAGATGCCGGTTCAACGGATGCACTCGAAAGAAAACAGTTTTCAGATCAGGTGAAGAGGATCGTTGAGTTGATGCAGCCTGTTGATCCGTATGGCTATCTGCTTCATTTTCAGGGAATAGAAGCCGACTCTTCAGATCAGGAGAGGGACACATGGTTGCATGCCTGCGATGAGGTCTGTCAGCATATTGCAGGTATACCCGGTTTAGAGAAAAAAAGAATCTGTGTGGAGAATCTGGGTTATCCCCTGGTATGGCATATAGATATGGTTGAGCGGTATGGATTTTCTCTGTGTCTGGATATTGGCCATTTACTACTCAATGAGAAAAACTGGTATGATATTTTAGCAGAGTATATAGGAAAAGCACGGATAATCCACCTTCATGGAGTTTGTGATATGAAGGATCATATCTCTTTGAAAAACAGCAAATTAGAAGATGTGAACAACTGCGTTTCGTTACTAAAAGAAAGGAAGTATCAACACATTGTCACACTGGAGTTATTTGATTTTGATGATACTTTTGAATCAATAGAAATAGTGGAGGGATTATGGCAAAAATTACACTGATTGTCGGCGGCGCACGAAGCGGTAAGAGCACGTGTGCACTCTCGTTTGCAGAAAATGAGTACACGAATCGGGTGTTCATTGCGACAGCAACAGTCATTGATGACGAGATGAGAAAGCGCATAGAGGAGCATAAGAAAGAGCGCGGGGACGGTTACCGGACAGTTGAAGAAGAGATCCATCTTATCGATGCGATGAGAAAGGTTACCGGGGAGGTTGATGTAGTAGTTGTAGACTGTCTGACAGTCTGGCTGGGAAATGTTTTCTTCCATTGCGGTGATGATGAAGTCGCGGTGAAGGAATGGGTTGATAAACTGGCTGATTACCTTTCGGAAGTTCCCTGTGACATGATTTTAGTTACCAATGAAGTCGGCTGCGGTATTGTCCCGAATAATGACCTTGCCCGTACCTATCGTGATATGTGCGGATATATGAATAGATGCGTTGCTCAAAAGGCAGATGCTGTGTATAACTGTGTTTGCGGGATACCTGTTAAGATAAAAGGTTAAGGGGTTCAGAGGTTAAGAGCACAAAAAATACAACCCAGAACGGTGAACCCGGAACGCTAAACCCGGAACGGTGAACCCATGAACATAAACATGGAAAAGGTATGCGAATAGAACGATTTGAGGAAATTGAGGCATGGCAATTGGCAAGAGAGTTAACTCGTAAGGTCTATAACCTTACAAAAAAAACGAAGTTTGGTCGTGACTTCGGCTTGATGGGGCAAATTCAGGATGCTGCAGGTTCGTCTATGCACAATATCGCTGAGGGATTCGATTCGGAGACAAACCCGGAGTTTGTTCGTTTTCTGCGATATGCAAAACGGTCATGCACCGAAGTGCAGAGTGAGCTTTATGTGGCCTTGGATCAACAATACATAACGGAAGCTGAGTTTCAGGATGTGTATGATCATGCCGGACGCACACGCGCTGCCATTCGAGGTTTCATAAAATATCTACTGGCCTATAAACAAAGTCGGAAAAAAAGAAACCCTTGAACCCTTGAACCCTTGAAACCTTGAACCCTTGAACCCTTGAACCCTTGAACCCTAGAACCCTG
>CBDVBE010000109.1:0-16268 GCA_965372145.1 uncultured bacterium
ACCAAGATAGATGAAATAAAAATCCGTTTTGTAATCGAATGATTTCCGTGTGCCTTTTTTGAACATGTATTGCTCATTTGTATAATAAGCACCTCCGACAAGAGTGGCTTTTTTTATACAAATACCCAGCTCCCCTCCATACCCTCTATAGCTATCTTTTAATGATTCATAGGAATGTGTTATAGTATCCTCTTCAACGGTTCCATGTATTTGAGGGATTCCAAATCCGAAAAAAAGACAGAACCAGAAATTATTGATAACGACAGTTGAACTCATCCTGCTGCCGAAATTATATACGCCTTTATCAACATTTTTTTTAGTATCGCCGGTAACGGAGTATTTATAACGGGCCATTTCCAAAAAAAATTCCATTCCAAACCTGAAAGCCTCAAAGTCAAGGCCAAAAAGCAGACGAGGAATCATTGGAAAAGAATTGGGCAGGGTTTCATCGGAATCAGTCGTGTCGTCGAGTAAAAATAATCGGGCGTTGTT
Source organism: uncultured bacterium (assembly GCA_965372145.1). Classification (GTDB taxonomy): domain Bacteria; phylum Fibrobacterota; class Chitinivibrionia; order Chitinivibrionales; family JANQEN01; genus CBDVBE01. Next base: position 493 of record CBDVBE010000109.1, read on the forward strand.
ATAAAAATCGCTGTTTAAAACACTACTACCACAATCATCCATTGTATTTGCAATTAACCCAAGATTGAATATTTTGCCGATAGATTTTTTTGCTATAAAAGCCCCATAATATTCTGTTTTGGTACCATCAGTATCATTATAGGTGCCGGCTGTTCCCATAAACTGATCCGGGAAATCATTGATACTTGCCGGATGCCCCAGCACATTTGACAAATCAGATAAGATATACAGCTTCCCGGCGCCATCGGTACGTGCATTTGAAGCAAAGGAAGTATGAGTTAAACACAGGCTGAAAATAAAAAAGCATACTATTATTTTTTTCATTAGCTTATGGACAGCGAACCCAAACCTCCTACCGACATTGCATGCTGGGGTAGCTGTATGTTTTTCCTTTGTAATTTTTTAAAATAATTTCTTTTTCATCATGACTAATCACCGGATTCGGAATAATAGCTATCTTTCCCCCTCCACCCGGTGTATCAATTACAAAGTGGGGAACAGCCAGCCCGGAAGTATGCCCGCGTAAAGCCTCTATAATATCGAGTCCTTTCTGCACTGATGTCCTGAAATGAGAGGTCCCGGTAACAAGGTCGGCCTGATAAATATAGTATGGCTTGACACGAATAGACAGAAGTTTCTGCACCAGTTTTTTCATTACCTCAGGGTCGTCATTCACTCCTCTGAGTAAAACCGACTGGTTACCCAGGGGAATCCCCGCATTCGCCAGCATTTCGCATGCGCGCTTTGATTCCTTTGTTATCTCGTTTGGGTGATTGAAGTGGGTATTGATATATAACGGATGATATTTTTTCAGCATCGCACACAACTCTTCCGTAATTCTCTGGGGTAATGTCACCGGCATCCTCGTTCCGATTCGTATTATCTCAACATGTTTTATCTCTTTAAGGTTTTTTAAAATATATTCCAGTTTGGAATCGGAAAGCATCAGTGGGTCGCCGCCCGAAACGATAACATCTCTTACTTCCGAATGATCCCGGATATATTGTAGTCCCTGTTCAATGCCTTCTTCACTGACAGATGTTGTATCGCTAACCCGTCGTTTCCGCGTACAAAAACGGCAATACATTGAACATACGGCTGATACATAAAAAAGTACCCGGTCAGGATACTTATGAAATATTTGAGATACCGGATTGTGTTCATCTTCTGCCAGGGGATCCTTAAGGCCCGAACATTCAAGTTCTTTTGTGTCGGGAATTGCCTGTTTCCAGATCGGGTCGTCCTTTTCCTGAATCAAACTCAGATAGTAGGGATTAACCCGTAGTGGAAACTCATTATGGACCTTTGTAATTTCTTCAATATTTACATCATTTTTTTGTGCTAATTCTTCGGGTGTAGTAACCATATCTTTAACCAGCTGTTTCCATTTTTCTACTCTTTCCCCTTTTCCTCGTAAGGGAAAGTTGTTCATACTATCCTTAATATCATCTGTATCCAGGTTTAAAATTTTTGCCAGATTATCATGTCCGGTAACAATTTCTTCTGCCAGTTGTTTTAAGTCTTCCATTGTAGTCCCTTTCTCTATGTTTCAATTACAATCTACGAAGCATTAACCAAACTGTTTGCCGGGTTCATCCGGTATTAAAATTCCTTGTAAACTATTCTGAATAGTTGTAATTATAAGACCTCTAATCCTTCAGGCCGATAATTTTGGTTAATTTTTGTTTATAATCCATATTATTTTCATAAAAGATTATTGCCAGATAGGCTCCGGAACTACATATCCGACCGTTTTCGTTATGCCCATCCCACGCAATAACAAATTGATCCGCACCTTTTGGGCTCTCTCCCTGTAAAGTGTCAATATGATTTCCTACAGCGTCCCAGATAAAAATCCTTGCCTGTGATTCGATATTATCAGGGATAGTACCTTGCAGGGTAAAAACAAAGAGAAGGCCGTTTTCATATAGTTCATCATTGAAAGAAAAACTCTCGTCAATAGAGCCGGGATTCGGATACACATTAACAGTAACAAAAAAATCAGGTTCCTCGCCTTCTTCAACATCCAGAATATATATGGTAATTTTTGCGGTATCATCCTCCGCATTGTCCGCTTTTGCAACAACGTATAGGTAATAGACGTTCTGAGTTTCGTAATCGAGATTTGCCCCGTTGGCTACGGTTATTTTACCGGTTGATTCGTCAACATCAAATTCAGGTACACCCTGGATAACGGTCAGTGTAGCCCCGATTGAGTCAGGTACGTCGAATACGATAGTGCCGACATCAGTACCGCCCGGAGAATTTTCCTTTACTGAAAAGCTCTGATCGCTGATAAGACCGTCTACCGGAGTTCCAATAATGTTTGTTATTATTGTACAGCGTGATCCACATGCCTGTCGTTCTACTAAGAAAAAAGAGAGCTGATAGGTCTTTTCAAGTTCAAGGTTAAATTCATTAGCTATAGCATCCAGTTCAAACCGGTCTTCTTTTTCAGCGAACTGAAATCCGCCAAGATCTAAAACCAGCTTGTTGTTTACGAAAACCCACACGTCATCATTACCACTGAATTCAAAAAACAATCCCTTTTTATAAATAAATTCCAACTCAAACGTCATGGTAAATGAGTAGTTGTTATCAGTGTCAATAATGTTTCCGGCCCAGGTTAATGTAAGTTCTTCTCCAAATCCTTCATTATTGATTGGATAAAAGCGTTTATCTGAGAATTGATAGATACCGTTACCTGTATGAGTGAATATCAGATTGTCCTTTATTTCAATATTTTTATATGCTGTATCATACAAAACGCTCTTCATATTTATCAGCTCGCCGGATGAATTATATTCGGGAACCTTTTTTGATGGGACCCATGGTCTGTACCATTTGGCTAAACCGGTACTGTAAAATGATTTGTCTGAAGGTACCGGCAGGCCATCTGTGTCAAGGTATTCTTTAACAAGCCCGGGAACAACATTGTCATTGCCGACACCGGGATTAAAATCCGGATTGCTGCCTTCGGAGTGAAAATCAAAATAGGTAACATCTACCGATACGGTTGTTGCTAAATCCTTAGCTTGAATAATGTGTAGAAACATAAAAACGACAAGAAAATTAACAGTACATTTAGACATAAAAACTTCCCCCCGAAAGCGTTAGGGTTGTTAAAAAACACCACAGTATTCCCAACAGTATCTTCAAACAAGAGTTCTGAAAGACAGATACTGTCCGGTTTATACTCTTAATCTATTTCAGAAATATCTTATGTGTGCGTTTATGAAAGTTTGACACGACTTCAACAATCATAAGCTGCCTGCTGAAATGACTTCCGATCTGAATACGACTTCTATCGGATGTAATACAATAATCTGCCAGTTTTGTACCGTTGGCAGAATATATTCCGACCTGTGACGGTGTTGATATGCCATTGATTATAATTGATGTACCATTAGGCCCATAACACGGTGTGAGTGTGTAATTTATTTTTTTACTGCCGGCAACGATAATGTCTGCACCACCGGTAAGTACAAAGTCTATAACCATCTCAGGGCCAATAATCATATCAAGCGGGTTAACCACACCGTCATCATATCCGTCCGCAGATATATGAAAAGATGCAACAACTTCACCAACAACCTCCGGCACCATAACCTGCGCATTGGGGATAAGATATTTACCATCGGCGCCGGTTACCGCTGAATCAACGTTAAAACGGGCAGTTCCACCGGTCGATATTTTTGCGCGAAGAACAACTTTTGCGTCGGGGACCGGGTCACCGCTCGTATTGGTAATAGTACCGGTAATGTTTGTAAACCCCTCATGAGCTACCTCCATATAGACGTGTGCTGTTGTTGTTGCTCCGGAGATCCACTTTCTGACTCTTTTGCCGAATCCTTTGCTGATATCAACGCATTCGGCTATGATATAATACTTTTGCACTGCTCCATCAACCGTAACAGTATAATTGCCATTCTGATCAGTCAGGGTTTGTGCTACACAAATGGGAGGAACATTGGCGTCATCTGCCCCCCGTTCATACGCGTAGATTTCCGCTCCCGGAATAACAGTAACACTATCAGGTTCAAATACGGTTCCGGAAACATCGTATCCATACGCCAGGGATGAGATAAGGAACAGGTTTATTACGACAAACATTAGTTTTGGGATATTTTGTAGAATTGACATATAACTACCTCCTGTGAAAGAATTTGCATTGGGCGGTAAAAGGTGATTGTAAATTTGTATATGATTTCATTGAAATATCTTTTTGTTAAAGTGGTGCCCCAATGCTATTAATGTATAAAATATTTCGGCAAAAAACAATAAAAAAATAATTTATTTTTCCTGTCGCCCTTTTAATATAAAACAAAAAATAATGCTGTAATTACATAACATATTGATTTAAATGTAAATAGACCATGTTAAAGAGAGATTTGTAGGGTTGGTTGGCTGCTATTATGCGTATAAAATAAAATTGGTAAAAAGCTAAAAAAATGGAATTGTGCTTTGTTTGCTCAATATTATCCGGTCATTAAATAAAATGTTGAGGAGTCGGGCAGCTACTCTAAACAGTCCCAACAGCCCTTCACTCATCGATATACACCTCTGAATATTCTTCTGTGGATTACTATCACCATAGATTTTTTCAGGTATAAAAAACTATTTTTATATGCTATGATACCTTCTGTCTATTTATACCTGGATTACCGGCAATATTTCGCTGATGTCTTCGAAGAGAAAAAGAGGATCATTAAATCTTTTTCTTATAGAAACTTTGCACGCCTGGCCGGTTCTACATCACCGAACCTTCTGCAGCTTATCAAAGCAAGAAAGCTGAATATCAGCAACGCACAGGTATCTGCTCTTGCCAAATCACTCGGTCTTGATAGCAATGAAGAGAAATATCTGGAGACGATCGTTGCGTTTGATCATGTAAAAACACACCAGGAAAAGGATAAATACTTCCAGAGAATTCTGGTAACCCGTGAATACAAATCAATAAAAACTATTGAAAAGAAGCAGTATGATTATTTTTCACACTGGTACAATCCGGTTGTACGCGAATTGGTAACGTCAAGGCAGTATCCTGATGATCCTGCCTGGATTGCCGACCGCATTGTACCTAAGGTTACTCTTAGCAAGGTAAAGAAGAGCATTGAACTGCTGAATACACTTGGTCTAATTGAGTATATTACGGGAAAGAAGAAATGGGTCTGTACTGACCGTACAATCAGTACACCTTCGGAAGTGCTATCCATGGCGATTGTCAGATACAGCCAGGATATAATCACCCTTGGTAAAGAGGCTGTTGAACGGTTCAGCGCAAAGGAGAGGGATGTCCGTTCGATAACAATCGGCCTTTCGCAAGAGGGGTTCACGGATTTGAAAAAAAGAATGGAGTCGTTCTGGAAAGAAGTTCTTGCCTTTGCTGATACACAGGGAAATGCCGATCAGGTTATGCAGGTGAATATGCAATTGTTTCCTTTATCTACACCAAGGGAGAAAAAGCGATGAAACCCATCAAACTCTTTTATTGTATATTCATTTTTATCATTGGCAGTCTGCTGCTGTTTTCGGATTGTTCCCTAGACCCTATGGCCGGAGGAACCGGGGTAGGTAATCCCAATAGTGTTGCCACCATGGCAATTATTGCGGATACCGGTATCAGTCGTAGCGATGAATATGACGAATTACCGATATTAGACAAAGATTCGCTGGTATTAATTGTTAAAACAGCAAACCTCCTGACAAATAAGATCACTTTTATGCAGGACAGGGAGCCATATAGAGATAAGATTGACGGCCCCATCATTTTTGATGCCCTTAAAGGTACATCGATCCCTTCCCTTGATTCGATACCATTAACCGCGGGAATATATACCGGTATAAAATTGCATCTTCATAACACAGATACTGTGATGGGTGGAAACACCATTATCCTTGCCGGAATTTTTGCCTATAAGGATACCATACGAAATTTTTCCATACAATTAGACCACACATTAAATCCGCATTTTAAGTTTGATGGGGGACCGGTAACAGTCTCTGAAAATGATACCATCAACTTTGAGCTGGTATTAAATGCAGATCTGTGGCTGTATAATATTACTTTAAAGAAATATCTTGATGAAGGATCAATTACACTCAATCAGAATGGTGACCTTGTAATTGATAAAACGACTAATACTGAATTGTATAAAGTATTGAAGCAGGATATTAGGGATAATATTATTAATTCAGGGATTCTGATTAATTCCAATGTGAATTTTATTGAGTAAACATGTCACATTAAAATTACAAGAATTATTTAACACATTGGACATATAAATTAAGGCATCGAAGTACCAGCAACCACCCTAAACAATCCAAGCAGCCCTTCACTCATCGAAATCAAGCCCTGTATATTCTGTTGCGCATCAGAATCTGCATAGATTTTCCACCGATACGTTTCTCCAATGCGTAATGAATCGGTGGCAGAACCATCGAAGTTGAAAATGGCACTTGATTCGCCTGCGGCGATTTGGGTATGTTGGATGATACCGCTGGAATCAGCACCGCCCCAGATTATTGTACCATGGCTGTTGGAAACCTCGATAATATATTCCTTGGAAGAAGGGTATTTCTCCCAGGCGAAGGTCGGTTGTTTGGTGGTTATTAACACCGGCTGTACCGTGTCGGCCGGATTAGAAGGCGAGTAAATAATAACAGCATCAGTGACTTCAAAATCTTGAATATAAGAAGATACGGAGCTTGTAACAGTAACAAAAGGCAGCCCGAATTTTAATATCCTGTCAGGATCCATTACATAGCCGTCATTTCGGTATGTCGCCCATACAATATAACTTCCCTGTGGTATGGCGTTAAGTTGGTAGGTATTTCCTGTGGTATTGCTAGTTGACAGTCCAGGAATCGCTTCGCGTGTTATAGGATGAACAAGGGTAATATCCACCGTTGCATTTTGAGAAGCGAGAAAAGTGACCTGGCCGCTTAAAGTGGCATTGGCAGTTTGCTGCAGCGTAATATCATTATTTGCACTGGTTACATTTGCGGTAACGGTGACGGTGACCGATGTCGTTACCTGTATATATCCGGCCAGGTAGCATTGGATAGTATAAGTGCCTGGCGGGACATTATAGATGATATAGAATCCATTCGGCCCGGATGTTCCGGAAAAACATTGTGTGCCTGCAGTATTTGTCGCGACAATGAGTACGCCACTGATCCCGGCACCACTGGGATTTTTAACGGTACCGGATATACTCCCGGCAGTGGTTGTTACCGTATTAGAGTCAAGATACACATTTTTCCAGGTTGTGTCGCTTGTCAGCATCTGGAAGGGGAGGGCATCCAGGCCAGGTGGCGGTGATTGCTGAAAGCCCTGTGCGGATACTTTAAGGTAGAATATGCCGGCATCAAGATTAAAGCTGTAGAATCCATTTGCATCAGAAAAGGTACGGGTCTCCGGAGCATTGGTGTTCGCATTATATAGTATAATATTCGCTAACGCGATGGCACTGCTGTCAGTTGCTTCCATCACTCTGCCTGCAAGAAAAGGGTAGGGGGTTTCAACCGGTTTTACCGATTTTCCACAGGAGAGCAATGTTATAACAATACATGTTAACAAGAAGAGTAAACTTCGTATCATATTTACCTCACCGATAATGCCCGGTCACTCTGAGTACTTTGCCTGAGCCAAGAACACAGGGAGCCGAAGGATTCTTATGAATTTAGAATTTGGGTATACGCTTCTTCGTCTCCGCGCTGGATAAACTCACTCAGCGTGATAATTATTTACTTTTAAAAATCAAGATCGTAATTAGTATCCTCATCTGAAGATGGACTCTCTTCAGAATCAACAGTTTCATTTGTACTTTCTTTACTTTCGGTATCGGAATTGTCTTCACCGCTGCTCAGATCAGCCGAACGTTTTCTTGAACGTGCCGGCCGAGACTCTTTTTTCGCAGCAGGTTTTCCCGGCCTCTTGATCAGATCACCAAGTCCGATGATGATTGATATTCTATGGCCGTAGCCAAGTGATACATCACCGTTGGTATCACCCCGGAGTGCATACTGCAGAGAATAGCTGCGGTATTTAACGCCGAATCCAATCGCAAAACTGTAGGTATCGATTGAATTATACCGTACGCCGTTCCCGCCCCCGCGAAGTGCAATTTCAAAGTCGTTGAAAAGTATGGCATATTCAAGGCCGCCATAGCCTTTCTGATTGGTTCTCGCCGGTTCAAGGGACTCTTCACTTGAATAATCACGGTTTTTCTTGAATGACCCGTCAGCACTTGCAGTGATGCGGTGCATATCCCTGATAAGGATACTGTAACCGATACCGAGCCTTATTTCCGGATCGATTTTATACCCCATAACATCGGTGCCCAGTGCGCGCGCATTAAGTCCAAGACTGAATCCATAGGGGAAGTAGGTTAAAAAACCAAGATCAAAACCGAGCCCTGCACCATTATCATCATCTGATTTACCCGTGTTAAAGGTATGACGGTTAATACTGAAACCAAGACTGGTTTTTTCAAAGATCAGCAGCTTATCCCAGAGCTGACGTCCCATGCTTAATGAGAAGGTATTCTCATTTGCAGATTCAGTGTTCTGAGGCTTATTTGTGTTAAAATCCCAGCCCTCTTCAAGGGTGGCGTGGGAGAGCAGCCAGGAACCGCTGATTGTTCCGATATGCTTTATCGGAATGGCAACCGTAACATAATTTACGTTGATGCCGTCGACATCCTGAAAAATCCAGTTTGATTCCATAATGGATATTTCATCCACCTGGGATAAGCCTGCCGGGTTCCAGTAGGCAGCGCTGGGATCGCTCGCAAGAGCGACATAGGCGCCACCCATACCATAACCGCGTGAGCCGATCATGATATCCACCGGTGAAGTATAAACAGTTATTATCAAAAAGAGTAACAGAATGGCGGTAATTCTTATCTTGTTCATTTAATACCTCCCTTCCTTATTTCAAAAGTCCGATTGGTTTACGAATGACTGTTGATTTACCGGATAGATCCGTATAGGTAAAGACATACACATAGAGTCCGGCACCGGCAAACCGGTCAGCAACATTTGCACCGGACCATTTGAAAGGAATTTCCCGGCCTGCATAAGCAGTGGTCCCTTTCGGGATTAACTTACATACCAGATCACCGGCAAGGTCAATGATACTGAGACTTACCGTACCTGTTGACGGGACCTTATACATAAAGTTGGAACCGGTACCCGATTTTACCGGATTATGCGTCCAGTAACCGATTAATTCGGATGAGACCGAGGTTTCAACCTGGGCGATATCAAACATGGTAAAGTGATTCACCGTAACCGTCACGAGCCGGTTCACCTGATCGACCTTTGCATTGCCGGCGTTGAGCCAGGTTTCGCCATCCCAGAATACAATAGTGAATTTAGTGGGATCGAAGTCATTGACACCGTCCTGATCCACATCAAGGTCAGCGTCTGTATAACTTAACGTTATCGTGATCGGTTTCCTGAATGTCAACCCATCCGGCCCGAATTCGTGAGGCACACTCAGAAGCTGGACATCCGGACTGAGAGGTTCCGGTTCATCTATCGGGTCAACCTTGGTAATGGTAATTTCCTTTGACTTAAGCAATGCGTGTTGCGGTATATAAACCGTGACCCCATTCGGACTCTGTACGGTACCGCCGTTTTTCCCGACAACTTTTGTTGCTTTTGGTTCGATATAGGTTATGGTATCATGACGTGCGGCTTTATTTCCTGCATTGTCTCTAGCCTCAAGAGCAATGAAGTTTGTACCCGGCACCAGGTTTATTATCCTGCTGTATCCCGAGTCTTTTGGTGAGAGTTCTATCGGGCTGTTATTGACATGGTTGCCGCTGTCATTTTTGACCGAGATAAAGACCCGTGATAGTTTCGAACCGCCACTGTCTGAATAGGTACCCCGCAGTACCAGTTTGTCAAAGTAGGTCACATCTCCCGGCAGGCTGGAAACTTCCGGATCGGGGATCCATTCAAAGGGTGAGACAACCGGTGGGGTATTATCAAGCATGATTACACTCGTAACCGTGACCGAATTGCCCAATGCATCCTCCGCAGTGATTGAATATCCTATAGGTCCTGTTGTATAAACCTTTATCGTTAGCACTGCAGAAAAGATATTATCGTTTGCTACCAGGTCGCCGTTCAAACCGTCATCATGCATCAGGTAGGTAACCGTGCCCGTTGAAATAAGATATTCTGAGGTCAGCACTACCGCGGAATCCGTTGCCAAACCGACAAGAACATCTTTGGCAAGTACGGTAACCAGTACCGTGGTATCGACTTTTGTTGACTGTGCATTATCAGGGTAGACAACTTTCGGGTCAGCAAGAATGGGCGGTGCATTATCCACGACAAACATTCTGATATTTGAATACCCGATGCGGCCTTTATTATCATACCCCCGTACCTGAATGGAATGGGTACCTTCCTCCCAGCCGACAGTGGTCATCGGATAGGTGGTCGTATCAACCAGGCTGTCTGTCCACGCACCTCCGTCAATTGACACCTCCCGTTTGTTAATGGTCGCGGAAGAGATCGGCGTAATGACAAACTGAACCGTATACGTTCCATTTAATGCCTCACCCGGAGCAGGGGCGGTTATACTGGCTGAAGGCTCATTGCTCACCTTGTAATTCCGGATTTGTGAATATCCGGTTTTACCATTGTTTGCAATGGCGCGTACTTGAACAATATGGTTACCGTCAAGGAAGTCTGTCGTTACCCAGGTATATGTTGAAACAGTAGTAGTCGCCATCCATGAACCGCCATTGAATGCGATCTCGGTGGTGTCGCGGTATGCTCCCGGCGGGTAGGACACGGTAAATTTAATTGTATCGATACCCGATATTTCGGCGGTATCTTCAGGCGCGGTAATGGAAACCATCGGGGTATTAAAAACAGTGACTGAAATAAGCTGGCTCACTGCTGTTTTTCCTTTGGAATCCGTGACCTTCACCTGCAGGGTATGCTGGCCATCGTTGAGACTCAACGTGTTCCACAAATAGGAGCTGTCTGTTTCCGCAGTATCAACCAATCCACCGTCAACAAATATCTCACAGGTGGCGACAGTAGCCATGGGGATTGCCGATGCCTGAAATTTAACAGTTACTGCTGTACCGGTAAGTACCGCATCCGGTGAGGGTGAGGTCAAAGTCACTGATGGTGCGTTACGGAAGTGATACGTTGCAACAGGGGAGATACCACTCATACCTGCATCGTTAATCGCCTGTATCTGTATGGTATGCGCACCATCTAAATAATCATTGGTAATGATCTGGTGGGTTGTTGCGCCGGTATCCAGTCCGGTGGAATCGCCGTCAACTAAAATCGCAAGATTGCTGATTTTAGTTCCAGAACCTGGATCTTTGGTAAACGTTATAGTCTGCGGCCCGGAGAGTGTGTCACCCGGGACAGGATCGGTGACCCGTACAACGGGTTTTACCACGGTCCCAGCTTCATTTCGGATTGTTAAATTAACTAGTCGTTGTACTGTAATTCCTTCATCATCGGTCACCTCAAAAACCAGCGTGTCAGGGCCGTCCGGAAGATCGATGACATTCCATGTTCCGGAGTATTCATTCAGCATATCAATTCTTGTCAGTTGATAGGTGGTTGCAGGGACAGATTTTCGGTAGAATATAGTAGAGACAATGCCATCAGCATTTTCATCTTCGGCATAGATTCTTATATTAGCAACGCCTTCAATCTCTTTATCATCTTCAGGGAAGATAATCTGCACATAGGGAGCACCGAGCTGCATGCCCGGCCATCCTGCGGCTGTAAAGACATTACCGTTTGGATCTATTTCTATTGCGTCGGAATTTGGTGCATATTCCCAGTAATAATCCGAGCCGCTGCCATTGGCGTCATGGTAAAGAATATGAAATCCCATTTTATTACCGTCCGCCATATAGATGTCCTGATCATCACCGTCATTTCCAGCACTGCGGTCAACGAGGAACTCATATTCATAATAACCGCCGGCATAATAGACACCTCGAGCGTTTTGTGTTGTATTGGTAGCATCCTGCGCCCATGTCTCAGTGCCGCCATCCCAGTACCGGTCGTCCGCGGCGGTAAACGCATTTTCATCAGCAACGAGTGCGTTTTCAGTACCGCTGTTCAGCAGATAATTGCGGCCGGTTGATGGGGATACCGCGTTATCATGTTCCTGATAAATACGGCAGTAGTCACCGGCATTATTTTCATCGGTGATTTTCATGCCAACATAGAAGTTTGTGTTGGCATTATCTTCGACTGAGTAGAGAATCGCATTGAGCGTGGAATCCGCGAAATTTGTCAACACGATATTGCGCTGATAACATCCACGCCACGCATCGTCAGGAGTGGCACCTGCTTTGATGTTGCCGTCGATAGTCGGATTGCCGTTAGCGTTAAACGTTGAATAAAATGTTGTAAAAGAATGGTCTACACCAAGCCTGAGGTCAATCCATCCCGGCGCAGTGGTAGCGTCATTTATATCTCCGTTTGTTTCGGGCCAGCGGAAGAAAACGTCTCCGCCCTGAGCATAAAATGAGATATAGAAACCCAGTTCCTGAGTGCCCGTGACATTCAAATACGATTTACCATCTTCAGGGGAGGGATTGCCGTTTATTGGAATTTTGTATTCCACCTGCACAAAGGAAGTACCAAAATTTCTCCCGTACCCGGTAAATACTTCAGAAAGATTATTCTGTTGCACCCACTGGGTCCCGTCAAAGGAGAATTCGGCTTTCTGTTGAGCATATCCCTTGTTCGGATACACCCGGGCACTGTATTCGCCGTTATTAACACCGGTACCGCCGCCATCAAGCTTGTCATTGTGATCTCCGCCATTTGCTCCCTGGTCAAAGGCAAATTCGATATAGGTGTTATTTGATGAGTTGTTGAAATCCGTGGTAACTCCGATATACAGGTAGTCATCGTCATTCATGAAAAACATTGCGCCGGTCAGGGTGTCGGTACCGTCGAATGAAACGATAATTATTTCCCGGATATAGGCGTCTTTCCATTCATCATTGTCAAGGCCCAGGGTGGCATCATTACCTTCAGCTGTGGTAGCATCGGTAAGGCATGCATTTATCTTGGGCGGATTCGATGTGTTATAACTGTAGAACTGCAGTGTTGCACCGGTTCCTTCGGGAACATGGGCATACAGTAATGCATAACTGATAAGTAACAACAGCACCGTTACACATTTAAATAATTGACATCTGTGCATAGCACCTCCTGTTTGTGGTGAGGATGAAACATAATTGATTTAATGATATCCTTATTATATTAGTATGGTAAGATAATGTAAAGAAAATAAAGGAGTTACAGCGAGATATATAAGAAGGGAAAGGGAGGTTGTTTTTCATCGTACGTTATGGTTTTTTAGAGAGTGTAAACAGTTGGTTTATGATGTGTGAATTCAATGAATAAATAAACCCCGTTTTGAAGAGAATAAAGAATCAACTTTAGGTACAATTATAATCCGGTGTATCTTTTTACCCCCAGCATAAACTGCTGACGCATTTTTATTTGTTCGCTACTTTGGATCTTGACCAGTCCGAGATACATTCCATCAGCCACTTTCCGCTCATACTCGTTCAGTCCGTCCCAGAAAAAGACAATACTGCTATTACTGGAAGAAGGTATTCCGGACTTTTCGCAGATAGTATTACCTACGGGGTCAAAAATATAGAGTAATCCTGTCATAGTCACATTCGTCGGCCATCCTCCTATAATCTTGACGATAATACCAACCCCCTTTCCCGTCACGTTATCTATAACAAAGGTGTTGTCAAACGTGAGAACAGGATTGGAAGTAATCAGCACTTCAGTAATAAATTTGTAGGGCATGACTATGAGAGGGACTGATTTGTTATCCGGATTATCCTGAATATTACCAATCAGGTCGGCAATGTTTGCACTGGTATCGATCCAGACAGGGTCACCCTCTTCAGGGAACTTCTTTTCCGAGGAAAGAACCAGAAATTTCTGAACCTGCCCGCTATCTTCTGAGGAGAGCGGTTGAAGGACCATAGTATACACTTGTCCACCGGAAACATAGGCAAACTCAAACGGTTCATTGGTATCATAGGGCGGTGTTTTAACCGATTCAGAAAATGTTATTTCCAGGGTGTCATATACAATCTGCCCTTCTTTCTCAATAAATTTCGGGTAAAAAATCGCCTGGGTAATTACCGGCGGTACCCCGTCGATAATCGGTAGTTGTGTTTCAAAAACAATGCCGTTTGTTGATGAAATTGTTGTACTCCCCCAGAGACTGTCCAGAAGCGGATCAACGTCAGTAACCGGAGTAGTGCCGTCAGGTTGTGTAACAAGAATTGAAAAACCACTGTCTGTTAGTACAATGCCCGTTACTGTAAAATTCTGATGATCGGGCAGGCCCAGGCTGCCGTTAGAAATCAATGCATTTATCATCGCGGTATCGGGTACCACATTGGTTTTAACATGGATAACATCAATAAGTCCATCCGGGCTTGACGATGTGTCAAGATAGAGTACTGTTTCGAAAGTATACACATGGTAGTAAGTAATCAATCGCCGGATATTATCCGGATTTGTCTGTTGATTGCTGATGGGATCGGCTACCAGGGCCGTGCTGTTTATCGAGATAGAATCGCCAGGTTGTACTGATGGCGCTACCGGATCGGGCTGAACGCGAAATACAACGACATTGCTGTCAGTCCTTACCCAGGCAACATTCAATAAGAACGAGGTGTCGAGACCGAGGCTCTTAAATACAAATGGTTGATTATGCACAATGCTGCTTACATCTTCGGAGAAGATTACTTTCAGGGTATCCCAGGAAGTTGCGTCCGGAAAATCATAGTACGTTGCGCTGTTAATGACCGGCGCCATTTTATCCCTGATTGTCGTGTCGGTAAAAGGGAAATAACTTCCGGAAGATAACAGCGTGGAACCGGAATTGATATACACCCGTTCATTGATCAGGTTCATGGCATCATGATACAGATCTGTTTTACCCAATTGAGCTATTCCCGGTTCAGTAATAGCAATATCAAACCCGTAAATCGCAGGTACTAACGAAAGCGGCGCACCCACATTACGGGGGCCGGCAATACTGGTGAATGCTTTCAACAAGTTACAATCACCGGTGGTAAGCACCTGGCCGCCGCCCTGTGCCATTCTCACCAAATCGGGATGGCCGTCTGCATCCTGATCGAGGTAGTAGGCACCTACGACACTTAAATCGAGCAGTGGCAGCACACCGATACCATACCGAACCGTATCCAGTGGAATAACAGCATTGCGGTAGGTTGCAATGATGCTGTCGGTATTACTGTTTTGCAGGATAGCATCGTTAACAGGAATATTATAGTCCCGCATGAATGTCGTGGTGTAATAGGTCTGCGTTGCCTGATCGAGTGACAGCGTGAGATTAAGCTTATCGGAAGCGTCTGCGTTTGTCAATTCTATGCCGACGGTATTTCCAATTGGGGGGAAGTTACCGCTGTCAGGAGGGAAGAATCGCACCTCAAGCAAGGTTTGACTCGGGCCTGCAACTGAAATGGCACTTCCGGCCATTTCATAGAATTGGATTCGTCCCTGGTTCCAGCATTCAACGGATTCCAGGTCCGGATCAGGGCCTTGCACCACATGTATGGTATAATTCTCAGTTACATCTTTGTCGATAGGGTCGTTCCAGTGCCAGGTGTATGAGATACTTACCGTCAATTCACCGTTTTTATTGAGCGGGGCAAACGGTGGATCGAAAATAGCAAAGGTATCATCAAAGGTTGTTGAAG
>CBDVBE010000110.1:0-16106 GCA_965372145.1 uncultured bacterium
GTTATACTGCGTATGTAAAAAAAGAGGTTGATTATATACTAAAGACAATATTACCCAGACAGAAAAAGAATATTGATAAGGAAGGGGTTCGAAACTGGGCGGAGAAAACAGAATGGCTGCGTATGGAGATACGGGGGATTGAGAAGGGCGGCCCTGATGATACCGAAGGTACTGTGGATTTTATAGCACATTATAAGGAGAAAAATGTTGCGTGTAAACATCGTGAGGTAGCGAAATTTAAAAAGGTGAAAGAGAAGTGGTACTATGATGACAGTGAGTTTCCTGCACTGCAACAGTATGTCCGTCAGGACCCCAAGGTAAACCGCAACGATCCCTGCCCTTGTGGAAGCGGTAAGAAATATAAGAAGTGCTGCGGAAGATAGATATAAAGCAGATGAAAATCTCCCGTCTCTATGGTATCATGTAATGTGTAATGAAAGGGATACATTTCCACAGCCTCCCAGGTAAAGAGTATGAGAAATAAAATTACAGCATTACTGTATATATGGGTTGTTGTTATTTGCGGATCTCTCCAAGGACAATCCCTTGTCGCTGGGATAATAGAATCTATTAAAAAGGCAACGGTATTTATTGAAGTAAAACATACCTTTCCCCTTACCGGGGAAGAGCTTCCTACGTCCGGCTCCGGTTTCTTTATCAGCCGCTGGGGGCATGTTGTCACCAATTACCATGTTATTGAACCGGTATTGACTGCCTATGGACTGACTTTCCCAACCCCTGATTTGTCAATCAGTGTTATTCGCAACAGCGGTCAAAAAGACCATAAGAAGTTATCAGCAACAGTGCTTGCCGTTGATAAAGAGAATGATATCGCTGTCCTCAGCACAGCGGGCAAAGACGAGGTGCCTTTTTTATCGGTTGCCTGTGAAGAGAAGCTGTTTGAGACCATGCCGATATGGGTATTCGGGTATCCCTTCGGGGATGAATTCAGCGTTATCCAGCGAGGCCCGGAGATCACTATCGGTAAAGGAACCGTAAACGCGTTGCGGCATGATGACCGGGAAGAACTTACCAAGGTACAGATTGATGCGGCAATAAATCCGGGAAACAGCGGCGGCCCGGTGGTGAATGGCAAGGGTAAGGTCGTTGGTATTGTTAAACTGGCCTATGGCACGTCACGGGTTAATTTTGTAGTACCCTGTCATTTCGTTGAATCGCTTATTACATCAGTTGCATTACAGGCCCCAAAAAAAGATTCGGTAACTCTTGCCATTACTGCTACTCCTAAAGAGGCAGCAGTGTTTATTGACTGGCGTTCAACAAAAGTATCGTCGGTGAAGAACATACAGACTAGCCGGGGATTGCATCATATCGCACTCGTGAAAGACGGGTATGAGTCCTGGATGGATATGGTGACAATCGACTCATCTAAAACACTTGCCGTTACTTTGCCGAAGGTAAAGAGACTGCCGGTATCTCCTACGAAAAAACGTACCGGAAAAAAACAGAGACCGGTATCCCACCTGTACGACACAGGCACGGTTTTACTGAAGGAGGATTTCAGTGATCAAACCACCTTCGAGCAATGGGAACAGTATACCGGCGGTACGGAAAAACGGACATGGTTTATAGAGAAGAGTGTGTTGCACCAGTTTGAAAGTGATGAAGTTCTCCATGCAATTTACCTCGGCGACACAACCTGGGATAACTATATCGTCAAAGCAAAAGCAAAAATCAATGATGAGCATGACGACAGCAGAGCCGGGATTATTTTTCGTGAGACGGCTGATGGATTCTACCTGTTTCGGATACATAAAGAGACTGACAAGGCGCAACTTGCCTACCACAGCAAACGGCCGTTCGGCTGGTTTATCATTCTGGAAAAGAAACTGGATATGGATATCGGTGATGACTGGTATACCATGGCAGTTAGTGTCGTTGATAATGATATAACCTGTTTTCTTGATTCGCATTGTGTTTTTACTGCACAGACCGAGTATGCCGGGAAGGGGAGGATTGGATTCTATTCCGTGGAGAGTAAAGCATCATTTGACAGCCTTATCGTTTGCCGGGCATCAGGCAGTGCAAAAAACACATCAGAACAATATAGACCTGAACTCCTTTCTTTCTGGTTCTCTGATAATTTCAGTTTAAAATCTACCTGGTGGTATCAATATGCTGATAAGGCAGCCCAGCCATGGCCGTGGATTTTTTATGACGGCTGCTGTGCAATGCTTGCTGAGGATAAAAAGATATTCTATTCAGAATTTACCAAGTATCTTTTCACTGATTTTGTGCTGAATTGTGTGATGTCACTCGGGAAAGGTTCTGAAAACAGCTTCTTTGATATCATGTTAAGAAAAGATGCAGCAGGATATATTGCACTCAGGTTTTCTAAGAAGGATAAGAAATGTAAGCTGCTTTCTGTCAAGGGACGTAAGACAAGGGTACTGAAAAAATCGTCGTTGCCGCCGGATGTATTTAATAATACGATTCAAATGCGTCTGATTGCAGATAGCGATAAGCTTGTATGCACCGCATCAAATAGAATACTTTTTGAATACAGAAATAAAGCCCTGCCGCAGAACCTCGGTACCTTCGGTTTTGCTGTCTCTCAAGTTCCGCTTATACTCCACCAACTGACAGTGACCTC
Source organism: uncultured bacterium (assembly GCA_965372145.1). Lineage (GTDB taxonomy): Bacteria > Fibrobacterota > Chitinivibrionia > Chitinivibrionales > JANQEN01 > CBDVBE01. Next base: position 2,615 of record CBDVBE010000110.1, read on the forward strand.
TGTGCCGACAGATACTCCTTCAAAAACAGGTAGGAAGAGAAAGAGGAAGTAGTCTTTTGACAGCGCCCTTACTAAGTGCATGTGTTTATAAATATGCTGACGTTTTTAATCGTCCTCGTCCCTCGTGCTCGTCCGTCGTCCTTGAAAAGAAAAGGGCCGAGGAGGAGGAGGAGGGACGAGGACGATAATACGTCATAGTATTTTTGAACAAGACCACTAAGTACCTGTAGCCAGTGTTTACAGTAAATACCTACTTTTTATTCATAAGGCGGGAAAAATAGGCGAGATGATACCCTAATACTTTCTGTATGTATTTATAAGAATGTCCGCCGGGACGTTCGTGATATTCGTGCGCTATAGTAAGGTTCTCCATTTTCTTATGTGCTGCGCGGTTAACTGAGAGAGCAAAATCACTCGTACCGCAGTCAATAATGATTACCTTCTTTTTATCGGTCAGCTTCTCCATGATATACAGAAATGAATGTTGCTGCCACCTGTTTTTGTTTGACGAATAGGGGCCCAGCACGCGGGAAATATCCCATTCGTCGGGAAAGGCGGTCAGGTCAAGAATCCCGCTGATACTCCCTGCCCCGCGGAACAGGTCCGGATGTTCGGCCAGCAGAGTTAACGCGCCATGCCCGCCCATGCTGCTGCCGATAATAACCCGCCCTTTTAATGAAGCAATCGTTCGATAGTTGTTGTCAATATAGGGTATGACATCCTGGGTGATATATGAATCAAATTGTGAGCTCTTTTTTATGGGACTGTTGAGATACCATGAGTTGTAGTTGCCGTCCAGACAGATGAGAATCACAGTAAAGCTGTCAGCATAGCGTTCAAGATCACATATCTGTGAAAAAGAGGTGTGATTTCCACTGTATCCATGAAGGAGGTACAGTGCGGGAAAACGATTTTTGTTGTTTGCATATACACCGGGCAAAACAACTAAAGCCTTAAACGATTTACCGCCGGCAGAATGGGGAATGGAGATTTTTTCGGTAACGGGTCCTGAAAAAACGGCAACGGTTATGACGAATACAATTAGGTATATTCTGAATCCGGTTACCGGTAATTTGTTTTGCATGAGGTAATTCTTTCCTGGGGTGCGTTTAAATAGTCGGATACAGTTAACCCGATTAAGTTATAAACTTTACTTAATTAGTTTCTGTTAAAGGTTTACATTTGAGATGTTTACTTGATTATAATAGTCATGGTGAGCGAGCCTGTCCTGAGCCCTTCGTCAAGCTCAGGATAAACTACAGCCGAAGGGAACCATCTACCATATTTCAAATAATAATAAGGAGTTACCCTTCGACTCCGCTCAGGGTGACATGTTTTTAGTTTCAAATATTGTATTGAGAGTTATCCTCAAATGGTCTATATTTAACAGATATTAATTATCTATTAGTTACCTATGATTAAGCAATTTACGCAAAAACGGATTATAAAAATTCGTCCACAGGTTTCTTTACTTAAAGACAGTCTGTTTTATTGTATTTCTTCCTTTAAACCATTATTGTTGCGGTGTATATTCATTAGTTAAAATCAGGGGAATCAATATAATCATGAATAATCCAGGTTAGAGGCCTATTGCTGCGAAAATACTTTTAATAAACTGGACAACGACATCACCGTAGTGATAGAAGAGAAACCCGATAGCAATGGCGAGAAAGAGCCGTTGTCTCTTATTTACACCCAGCAGGTCTTCAAGAAAGATTAAAATGAAATAGGAAATGGCAGCAGCAGTTGCAGCTCCGATATATCCCGGTGGTATCGGCATATGGCAGCCTCGTAGTATACAGGTAAAAATATGATGCGTGAGAATAAATAGTTACCGGTACAGATATCTTGTCAATAAGAAAACTAATTCATTAATAGGTAGATATCTATTATTTTTTTACAGAAAATAGGAGACACCGGCTTCGAATATTTTCTGATCCTTATTGCCCTCAATATTTTTTGCAACGTTGGAACCAATTCTTTCTGAGTGACCCATTTTACCAAGGATCCTGCCGTCAGGGCTGGTAATCCCTTCGATAGCATTCATAGAGCCATTCGGATTTACCGTTATATCGTACGATGGGTTCCCTCCGTCATCCACATACTGTGTGGCTATCTGTCCATTTTCAATAAGTGATTCTATAACCCGGTCCTGAGCGATAAAGCGGCCTTCACCGTGGGAAATAGCAAGTGAATGAATATCGCCGGAATTGACATTAGAGAACCATGGTGAAAGGACAGAACAGATTCCGGTCCGTATCATCTGAGACATATGCCGGCCAATGGTATTGAACGTCAGGGTGGGGCACTGCTCATCAATGTCCCGTATTTCACCAAAAGGGACAAGGCCCAGTTTTACCAGCGCCTGAAAACCGTTGCAGATACCGAGCATTAATCCGTCTCGTTCCGTAATAAATTGCATAACCGCATCTTTTACACTCGGGTTTCTGAATACGGCTGCGATGAATTTGCCTGAACCTTCCGGCTCATCACCGGCGCTGAATCCTCCCGGAATCATTATTATCTGTGCATTGTCGATCTTTTTCTTTATAGCGGCAAGTGTCTCATCGATATCCTGCGGGTTCAGGTTTTTAATAACAAACGAGTCAACAATACCACCGGCCCGCTCGAATGCCCGCGCACTGTCATACTCACAGTTTGTACCGGGAAAAATCGGAATGAATATCCGTGGTTTCGCAATACCTGTTTTAGGTTTTACCGTATTTCTCTTTTCGTATGATACGGCAGCCGGCGATTCCGATGAACTGCTTTCAACGGTTACCGGGAAAATTGATTCAAGGGTTGCTTCCCAGGTGACACGCGCCTTGTCTAATGAAACTGCTGTGCCGTTATAGTGTAGTACCGGTTCCTCAATAGTTTTACCGATAACGGTATACTCAATTTCTGAAAGAAAATTGTCAGGGTTGTATTGGCTGTCAATCTCGCAGACAAGAGAACCGATGTGTATGCCAAAGAGTGTATTTTTGTCAAGTTTCGTGACAAATTGCATGCCGATGTTATTGCCGAAGGCCATTTTGGTGACTGCTGCTGCAATACCGCCGGTTCGAATGGTATGCGCTGCGATGATTTTCCGTTCCTGTATGAGCCGTGTAACGAGGGAGTACTGTTTGTTAAGGGTGTCAAAGTCCGGCAGTTCGTTTGCATTACGTACCAGGGGGATATAGACAACATGGTTCCCGATACTCTTGAATTCCGGTGAGATAGTGGTCGGTACCTCTGTCGGGCACAGAGCAAAGGCAACAAGGGTGGGTGGGACCGATATCGTTTCGAATGTACCGGACATACTGTCCTTACCGCCGATTGCAGCAATACCGAAACCCTTTTGTGCATGAAATGCGCCCAGAAGTGCGCTGAACGGTTTTGCCCATCGTTTTGGATCGGTACCAAGCTTTTCGAAATATTCCTGAAGGGTCAGGCGGATTCTTCTATGGTTCCCGCCTACTGCGACAACCTTGGCTACCGTTTCGATTACGGCATAGACCGCACCATGAAACGGGCTCCACCTGGAGAGCTGAGGGGTGAAGCCGTGACTCATTATCGTACCGGTTGTGGTATCGCCTTCAAGCACCGGCAGTTTTGCCACCATGCATTCAGCCGGAGTAATCTGATATTTTCCACCGAAAGGAAGAAGAACACTTCCCGCACCAATAGTGCTGTCAAACCGTTCGACCAGCCCGCGCTGGCTGCATACATTTAAATCGGCAAGATTGGCAAGCCATGCATCCTCAAGATTTTCATGTGCTTCAACCGCCGGGAGGATAGTTGAGAAAAAATTGGCGGAGGCATCAGGCGCTGGTACTTCGATCGTGGTATCCTGCAGAACGCCGTTGGTATTAATGAAGTCCCTGCTGATAGTAACGATATCTTTGCCATGCAGGACCATGGTAACGCGAGGTTCCCCGATTACTGTTGCAACGGGTGTGGCCTCGAGGTTTTCTTCGCTCGCATAGCCGATGAACCGCTCGACATCGTCCCGGTCAACGAGCACAGCCATGCGCTCTTGCGATTCACTGATGGCAAGTTCTGTCCCGTCAAGTCCTTCGTACTTTTTCGGAACCTTTGCAAGATCAATATGAAGGCCGTCGGCAAGTTCGCCAATAGCGACCGATACTCCGCCCGCACCAAAATCGTTACACTTAATAATCATCTGGCTAACCGTAGGATTCCGGAACAGCCGCTGTATCTTCCGCTCGGTAGGAGGATTTCCTTTCTGCACTTCAGCACCGCAGGTAGTAATGGATTCCTCTGTATGCGCCTTTGATGAGCCTGTGGCACCACCGCAGCCGTCTCTTCCGGTACGCCCACCCACAAGAATAATAACGTCACCGGTTTTCGGTTTACCGCGTACCACATTCTTTTTTGGTGCGGCACCGATGACCGCGCCAATTTCCATACGCTTGGCAAGATACCCTTCATCGTAAATTTCAGAGACAATCCCGGTCGCAAGTCCGATCTGGTTCCCGTAGGAGCTGTATCCATGCGCTGCCTCAACCGTGATTTTTCGCTGAGGCAGTTTACCGGGAAGCGTTTCTTCCAGTGTTTTCCGGGGATCGCCGCATCCGGTAACCCGCATCGCATGATAGACATACGAACGGCCGGAGAGTGGATCTCTGATCGCACCCCCGAGACAGGTCGCTGCGCCGCCGAACGGCTCTATCTCTGTCGGATGATTGTGAGTCTCATTTTTAAACATGACCAGCCAGTCCTCTGTCACCCCATTGTCAAGCGACGCTTCGACCACAATGCTGCAGGCGTTGATTTCATCAGATTCCTCAAGATCATCCAGTTTACCCTGTTTGCGTAAGTCTTTCATGCCTATGGTTGCGATATCCATAAGGCATATGGGTTTCTCCCTGTCTTCATATACAAACCGGCGGGATTGCAGGTATGTTTCGTAGGCCTCTTGTATCGGATCAGTCAGCGGATGCGGTTCAATCGTTACTTCTTTGATGCGGGTGAGAAAAGTAGTGTGCCTGCAGTGGTCCGACCAGTAGGTGTCAAGCATCCGGATTTCGGTGATGGTCGGGTCCCTGTCTTCTTCATTGGTAAAGTAGTGCCGGATATGAAGTAGGTCATCATGGCTCATGGCAAGGCCAAGGTCCTTTCGCAGGTGCTCTGCCTCTTCATCGGACATGGTTCTGAAACCCGAAAGAGTTTCAACATCCGGAGGAGGGATAATCTCTTCCTGCAGTGTGTCAGGGATTTCGAGCGATGCTTCATGCGAGTCTACCGGATTTATAAGATACTTCTTCACGGTTGCGATATCGTTTTCGGACAGGTGTCCTTTAAGAATAATAACCTGCGCTGTTTTGATCATTGGCGCCTGTCCGTGGGTCATAATCTGGATGCATTGCGCGGCAGAGTCTGCCCGTTGATCGTATTGGCCGGGAAGATATTCTATCGAAAACATGTGTTCATCGTCAGCTAAAGCAATTGTTTCATCATAAGCACAGTCGATCGGCGGTTCCGAAAAAATGGTAGTGCGTGCAGCAAGGTAATCACTGTCAGTTATCCCTTCAATGTCATACCGTATACAAATCCTCACCGCCTCAAGGCCGGTAATGCCGAGATAGTCTTTACAATCAGTAAACAGGTGTTGTGCACTGACATCAAATCCTTTTTTCTTTTCAACAAATATGCGTTTTACCGTACCCATATGACGCTCCCTCGCTAAAGCCTTTGCACTAATTAGTTCTCATTTCACCCGGATAGGGAAATAATCTCCTCTTAAGATATATTGATTATATCGATAAATAAAATAGTAATCTGTTGACCAACCCTTTTTTTCCTATACTATGGTCGCTGTGTGCTCACCTGATCATCCTTGCGCGAAACGATCAAAAATTGACTTTCCTTCACTGTCCAAACAGCGTCTTCTTCTCCGAAAAAATCGAATGCTTTCCATAGCAGCACAAAGATTTTTATCCATAATCTATGCTACCGGCAGCAATACTACATATTTTCAGATCACTAGATAAAAGGCAGAGAGAACGGTTTACCACTATAAGGAAACTATTCAGCACATGTTTGAATACCAGAAATGGCACAAGTATTTTGTACAGATAGCCGGCAGCATGGAAGATATGGGTGCTGAGGAATTAAAGGAACTCGGCGTAAAAAAAGTTAAGCAGGCATATCGCGGCTGTTATATAAATGCTGATCAAAAGGCAGTATATAAAATCAATTATTTGTCGCGGCTGAGTACCAGGATTCTTGCGCCGCTCATAACGTTTCAATGCCACAGCACAAAGTATCTCTATAAAACGGCAAAGACAATGCAATGGGACATCATAATCAAACCTGAAAATACGTTTGCTATTTTCAGTACCGTGTCTCATAGTGCGATAAGACATTCAAAATATGCCGCACTTTGTTTAAAAGATGCTATCGCTGATTTTTTCCGCGACAAATATGGAAGCCGGCCAAATGTGGATACCGATAATCCTGATGTATGGATCAATCTGCATATTCAAAATGATAAAGCAGTGATAAGCATTGACACATCGGGAGGATCATTGCACAGGCGGGGATACAGGATTGTATCGGTGGAAGCGCCCATGCAGGAGACGCTGGCGGCTGCTATAATCAGATTCAGTGCATGGGATGGCGGACAGCCGTTTTATGATCCCATGTGCGGTTCAGGGACACTTTTAGGTGAGGCGCTTATGCATTATTGCAAAATCCCGTCCGGATACCTCAGAAAGAAATTTGGTTTCGAATCATTACCCGATTTTAATAAGAAGCTGTGGTTATCAGTAAAAAAGAAAGCCGATGATCAGATCCGTTCGTTACCGGAAGGATTGATTACTGGAAGTGATATATCGAAAGAGGCGGTATCGATTACACGATCGAATTTAGAGCGGCTGCCATTCGGGGAAAGAATCACCCTGCAGACACAAGATTTCAGAAACATTCCGAAACTGGAACATGCTGTGATAACCTGCAATCCTCCCTATGGAGTCCGTCTCGGCAGCAAGGAAGAAGTTAGTACATTATACAGGGACTTGGGCAGTTTTTTAAGAGAGCACTGCAAAGGTTCTACAGCATACCTTTTCCTGGGAAGCAATGACCAGGTTAAAAATATCGGATTGAAACCATCTGCAAAAAAGCCATTGGTTAATGGTGCGATTAAAGGTAGATTATGTAAATATGAGATCTATCGGTAGTGTGTCTCGGAAACCGATCTATTCGAGGACCTTCTTTTCCTGAATGATAAGATCAACGCGCCGGTTTTTCTGTCTGCCTTCTTTGGTCTCGTTGTCAGCAATGGGTTTAGTAAAGCCATACCCGACGGAAGTCAGTCTGGTTGCCTTGATACCCTGCTCGATGAGAAAGTTCATTACATTCTCTGCGCGTTTCTCAGAAAGTTTCTGATTATATTCAGCGGAACCCTGATTGTCGGTATGCCCTTCGACAATAATATTTGATGTTTTAAATACCAGGAGAATACCGGCGATTTTGGCGAGACTTGTTTTAAGGTCAGGGGTTAAATCCGCTTTATTAACTTCGAAGAGAATATCGGACATGGAAATAATAGTACCACGGGCATCGTTGGATACCTGAATCAATGAGCTTTGCAGTTCCTGAAATTTCTTATCAGCCTCTTCTCTCAATTTTCGAGCCTTTTCCTTTTCAGCTTCGAGGTCTGCTTTAAGCCGGGATGCTTTGCTGCGCTCTCTATAACTGATAGTCTCATGAACCTTGTTTAAATCCCGTTGGACGCTTTTTATTGTGTCATTTAACATGCCAATCTTTGCCTCATTGAATCGGGCATGCAGTTGGAGGAGTGCCGCTTCAGTTACCAGGGAGCATGCTGAGAACGCTGACTTGGCATCATCACCTTCAGGTTTCTTCTCGATTATAGGACGGGAAACCTTTATTTTTGCAAGTGCATCGAGGTACAGGTCAGTGGTATTTAATGAAACTGATTTAGAATATGCTTTATACGTCTTTTCAAGTGCACCTGAAAGATCGTCAAGGGTTTTGTAGGTAACTTTTTTACTAGTACCTAACGTTAATTGCGTTCCTTCTGTTTCAGGGTCCCAGGGCGATTCCTGTGCATAAATGTTACCCTTGTTACCCAGGAGAATAAGAAGAGAAATAAATCCTGCTAAGAGATGTTTTTTTTGTGTCATTGTTATACTCAGTATTATTTGTTTTTAGATTCTATTTCAGATAATACCTGTTTATAGGTATCGAGTTTATCCCGTACCTTAACAAGTGTTTGCTCTAACTTTTGAATTTCTTCTTTTGAATCTGCAAGTTCTTTTTGTGAAAGTACAAGTTTATAGTATATAGCAGCCATTTCCAAAGAATAGTAACTTTCCTCATCCTTGCCACTTTCACTGTATTGTTTTGCGAGGGTATACAATGAGTCCGCCCGCGTAAAGGTTTTTGAGGAAAGACCTTGCAGTACACAATATTTCCTCAGTTCTTGCGCTTTTACTGTTGCCTGTTGCGCAAGAAGCGGATACTGTGAAGCGCAGGATACCAATCCTGCCAGAATTCCAAAAAAAGAGAATAATAACATTTTTTTTATCATTTTATATTTCCTCAGGAACGTTCGAGTCCCTCAATAGGTGTTTGAACTGTAATCTCCACCTTCCGTACCAGCAATTAAAATATAAAAGGGGCATATAACAAAATCAATTATTAACTCGCCGATAAGCAATAAAGTAGTACCTCTCACTATACAAATTAACTGGGTTAGATTTTCTTTATCACGGTTTTTGAATTGTTTTTCCTAGAATTACTCGTGCATATGGACCGTTTAAGGAGAGTTTTGGTCCACCTTTGATAACAGTGTCATTTCCATACCAGTCGTTGTTATCAGTCGGGTCAAAGGTATAACCGGCGCGTATACCAATTGTTAACGGATTTTTATCAGGATTTCCCTTTCGTGCAATAGTAACGTCAAAGCCGATTCCCGCATTCAGGATAAAGGTCTTTTGATCAAGCTTAGTATCAGTGACAGGTTTTACAAGGATCGAGTCAAATGGAGTAGAGGCTGGTGTGAGACCGAGCCATACTTTCCCCAATCCGCTACCGATATAAGGAAACAGTGCAATATTACCTTTCGGCAGAACATTGAATCCATAGTTTACAAGACCATTGACTCCTTTAAGGGATGATTGATTATTACCTCTATTTCTGGTATTCCAGCGTATACCCCTGATTTCAAATTCAAGTATACTTCGACCGAACTTTTTATAAAAACCGCCTCCTAGTAAAAATGAATAATCCTTGAATCGCCGAAAGCCATTTTGAGTCAGCCGGCTATTCATGGCATCCACATCTATTCCCGCTCCACCAAAAGAGATAAATGGGACAACAATTTTGTTTCTTTGACTTTGCGATGGGGTATCAGAACCGGCCACAGCACGTGTAAACGGCACTACAATTATCAGTGCTGTTACAATTGCATAAATACTTTTTAACCGTGCCATTGCAGCCTCCCTTGTTAAAATAAACCTTTTGTTAGATAATAAATTCTCTTCTTTAATATAATATTTTTATGCAATTTTCCTAATTACCTCCTTTACTAAGGATTGTTCTTATGATCTTATACTGATTACGAAACACCACTTTTGTTTATACGAGTTTTTCTGTAAACTGCACAAAAATAAGGTATATTACATGAAAAACAGGAAATTGCACACTATGGAGTGATAGGAATATCCTGCAGATAAGAGATATGGTCTGATAATGGCTGACATTGAATTTATAACAAACGAACAGATATACAAACGGGTACTTCTTGAAAAGGTCCCCTCTGCACAACAATTTCTCTGGATTGCGACCGCTGATATAAAAGGTCTCTATGTTGAGAAGGGATATTCGTATGTTCCTTTTTTAGAGATATTGTCTGATCTCGTTCACAGTAATGTTCAGATAAGGCTTATTCATGCAAAAGAACCGGGACCGATTTTCAGGGAAGAGTTTGACCGGTATCCGGACCTGATAGAAGGCGTTGAACGCATCCTCTGCCCCCGTGTTCATTTTAAAAGTGTTGTTGTTGACGGTACGTTCGCTTTTACCGGCAGTGCCAACCTTACTGGTGCCGGAATGGGTGCAAAAGGTCCAAACAAACGGAATTTTGAAAACGGTATTATAACCACTGACCCTGGTTTGGTTCAACAGATTATGGAACAGTTTGATAATGTCTGGATCGGATCGTTTTGTGGGGAGTGTAAACGTAAAGAATTTTGTGCCGACTATGAGGATGTTTATTTCGGGTAAAAAAAGGTATTACTAAGTGGTCTAAAGTACCATGACTTAATGTCCTCCTCGTTCTCGTCCTTCTCCTCGTCATCGGATTTTTATTGACCTTTCGAGAATGAGGACGATTGCAAACGTCAGTATATTTATGAACACATGCACGAAGTTTAAGGAACATTTGTGATTAACCCCGAAGACTACAAAAAATGTATGCACAATATAAAAGGACGGTGGCGGGATCTGACCACGCGAACAGTAAAGGATAAAAAACTGCTGATCGGCCTGCCCAATGCGTATGTATGTCCATCCCGTGATGAGTTTGATAAGAAAATGTACTACTGGGACAGCTATTTTATCATTCTCGGCCTGTTGTGTAATAATAAAGTGGCACTGGCGAAAGGTATGGCTGAAAACCTGTTTTATCTGTTTCGAACCTATGGGTTTATTCCGCAGAGCAACCGTTTTTATCACCTGGGTAAGTCAAATCCTCCGTTATTAACTTCAATTATTAATGAGCTTATTCCTTTTGTGAAAGAGAAGGTATGGTTGAGGAACGCTCTCAAAATTGCTGTCGGTGAATATGAAAAGGTATGGACATACCGCTTTCGTATGACTACAACCGGATTGAGCAGGTACTGGGAACCCTCACATACTCATGAGCAGGCAGAAGATGAATCCGGCTGGGACAGGACAAGCAGGTTTTTTGATGAATGTCTCAACATTAATCCCGTTGACCTCAATTGTCTTCTTTTCAAATATGAGCGGGATATCGCACATTTCTTTATTCTCTTAAAAAATTCCGAGAAGGCCCGCTACTGGAAAAGGAAAGCCGTTGAGAGAAAGAAATTGATTAATACCTATATGTGGAGTGAGAAACGGGGCTTCTTTTTTGACTATAATTTTATTAAAAACAGAAAGACACCGGCCTGGACACTTGCCGGTTTTTTCCCGCTCTGGACTGGCGTTGCTGATAAAGAACAGGCACAGTCTCTCGTAAAAAATCTTAAATATTTTGAATATCCCGGTGGCCTTGTTACAACACGGAAAAAATATGTGACAAACGGTAAGCGCCAGTGGGATTACCCTATCGGCTGGGCCTGCCTGCATTGGTTTGTAATAAAAGGGTTGCTGTATTACGGATTTACTGAGGATGCGGAACGTATTGCCGGTAAATGGCTGAATACCTGTAAAAGAGTATTTGCGAAAACCGGTAAATTCTGGGAGAAATATAATGTAGTAAAACCCGGAGTTGGGAAGATCGGTCGGTATTCTATTCAATCCGGATTTGGGTGGACGAATGGGGTGTTTTTGAAGATTTTGGAGGTTTTTGGGAAATAATGGTTTTATAGAGCATATTTTTTACGGCTGGTGGGATTAGTTAGCTCTTTCTTTTAAAATTATTTTCAAACTTCCAGAAATCTTTTGGCTTCAATATAGGTATTCCTTTTACCGCTTTTAATACCAACAAATCTTCGTCGCCACTGATAATACAGTCAACATTTGCTTTTAATGCTGCTGCAATAATATTATCATCATCTTTGTCACGTGAAAGCTGCTTTCGTAAAGTAGCTTTCTTTATGATAACAGCGCTATCCGTAATATTTTTTAATGCCCGGTCAATTTTGTGTTCCGGGAATTTAAACTTTTTTACCAGTTTATCGATAAGCTCGTTTAGGACAAAATCACTTGTATAAACATCATGTTCATCCAAACAATGGCCGAACAGATCATTACAAGCGCCATGCGAGATAAATGCAGCGACAAGGACATTGGTGTCGAAAAATACTTTCATTATGATAGTAACTTGAAAACGTCCTCATCAGTATGGATACCACGTTTCTGTGCTTCTGGAACCAGTTCTTCACGTATAGCACGGAACTCTAATCGTGAAAGATACCTTTCCAATGCAGAACGTACAATAGTACTCTCTTTTCTTCTTTGTTGCCTTGAAAGCCTTTCTAATCTGTTTTTTACCTTTTGGGGTATGTTCACAATAATGCTTGTCATATTGACCTCTTTAATTTATAGTATGACGTTGAGCCGGCAATCCGTCTATCATTTTAAATACTGTTATTTAATCTGCCGAAGGCTGCTTAACACTGTTTTCATAAGCAGTAATAATACCTTGAGTATAAGACAGGCTTCTCTGCCAAGTCGATTTGGGTCCAGCCTTTTTGTTTTCTTAATAATCTAATATTTTTACTCAATTCATCATATGATAAATATAACATGCCATTTTGCATAGTAATAAAAAATACTTGAAAAATAATCCGTTCCCAAATTTCTGTTCGATAAGTTCTAAGATATAAAAGAGCAGTTATGTATTTTATAGTAAATAATTCCATAATTATCCAAATACTAAACCATGAAAGTCACCAAAGGCTATCACAAAGGAATAGGAATGATATGCCGGTATCTCCATATGATATCAGGTGTACTGCTTTTTTTATACTTACTTCTTAATGCTGCATTTTTATTTCTCCTGGTTAAGGGTGAAAGTACCTTTAATATCCTTCTTTACTTTATGCATAGTCCTTTCGCCCTTGTATTTATTGCACTTCTGTTACTGGTAACGTTATTTCACATATTTAATGGCATACGTATTCTCTTTTTTGATCTGGGCCTTTGGATAGAGGATCAGAAAGATATCGCTTTAACAGTATTCGTATTGGTGGTGATACTTTTTATAATACATTTCATTCCCTTAGTGGAGCAGGTTATCGGCAAGGCCTTGTTTTAATGTGCCATAGGATTTGGAACAGAAAATGAATAAAAGATATGCAGTCAAGTGGCTTTACCAGCGGATTTCAGCAGTCATTCTTGCTGTTCTGTTATGGCTGCATGTGCATTATATCATTAAAAATATTATAACCATGGAAACGAATACCTATGTCGATTTTCTATCGCTTATATCTCATCCCCGTGTAAAGATACTTGAGATAGCATTTTTCTTTTTTGCACTATCCCATGGATTGACCGGTATAGATTCGGTGCTGGATAATTACCGTTTTTTTAATACCTATAAGCGGGTGATATCACAGTGTCTCTGGTTGTCAGGCAGTGTTGTGTTTCTTGGAATGACGATAGTGATACTGAAAATATAGGTAACAGTTCACGGGTTTAAAGGTTTAAAGTTTAATGCAAAACACAAAATGGTTAATGCAAAATGAAAAATGTAGAACCTTGAACCCTGAACCCTGAACCCTGAACCCTGAACCTTGAACCCTGAACCCTGAACCCTGAACCCTGAACC
>CBDVBE010000111.1:0-16087 GCA_965372145.1 uncultured bacterium
CTTTAGCTGTTTTAAGTTAATGAAAATTGCTCAAGTCATAATAAACTCACGCTAGCTGCGATTTCCACTCTTCACTTCCTCCAGCATCAGTTTTAACTAAATTAATATAACCTCCTGAATTGCCTAAAATAATAAGGCCTCCATCTGAAGTCGAGGAAAGTGACTTTGTGTAACTGTTCACATTAATATTATACTCTTTTCGCCACAAAATACTTTTCCACGTTCTATGAATTTTAACTAAAGTACAATTTCCAGTCACATCAGCGCTTCCTGAGATTACATAATTATCATCATCAGATTCAACTAATGAAGATGGTACAATAATTGTATCATCTATACCACATAGATAATATGGTTGTGACCAAAGTGAGTCACCTTGAGTATTAACCTTTGAAAGTAGTGTACCACCATTGCAAATAAATCCTAATGAAAGATACCCACCATCACTTGCGATGACTCCATCGACGCAACTATTTACTCCACCCAATGGTTCATAAGTAAACATCCGAGCCCATAAAGAATCTCCTGAGGAATTAGCCTTTATTAAACATTGTTCGTTATTATTACTTGAAGAATTTATTATAAAACCATCATCATTTGTTACTAAAGCGATAGCACCATAACGTCCCAAGTAGTATCTTTGCCATTCTTTATTCCCATTTGAATCTGTCTTAAGTAGAAACACTCCTTGGTCAGAATTATTAGGATTATTTGCACCTCCAGTAATAATGAATCCTCTATCACTAGTTTCTTCAATAGAATAAATTTCTGCAAAATCATTTTGACCGAGTTGTTGTGACCATAAAGTGTCACCCGAATAAGTTATTTTCATTAGTAGACAATTATTGTTACCTAGTGTTCCTGCAATTATATATCCACCATCATTTGATTTGCATAATGTAAATACATATCCCCAACTTGATAATGCATCAAAATCATAAACATACTCAAACCAATTCTCAGTGGTTGTACTGTTTGAAGGAGACTCATCAGTAGTATCAGAAACTCCCTGAGCAGTGTAATACCCTTTGATCTTGTACCAATACTGTGTATTAATATCAAGAGGACTATCAGTATACCCGGTACCGGTAGTGTCTTTCACAACAATGTAATTGATACCATCCCGTGAGCGGTACACAAGATACCGGTCGCAGTCTGTTATTGCACTCCAGGAGAGGGAAATAGACCGGTTGGTTGTATCTGTTATTGTTGGTTTGACCGGTATGGCAAGATCAGGTTTATAATACACATAAAAAGAATCTGTTGTGAATTTTGAGGCGTTATCAGTGGCGGTTATCTCAATAAGGTTCCAGGCTTTTTTATTGGTATAAGCTGTAGCCGCGCTGAAGCTCCAGCTTGCGGTTCCTGTAACAGACACTCCGTTACCATTTATTTTGGCTGTAACAGAGGCAATACCCGCATCACTACCGGCAGTGCCGGATATTGTCGGAGCTGAGACATAGAGCGAAGTGGAATCATTATAAACCGTCGGTATGTTGATTACTATAGCAGGGGCACCGAGTATAGAGGTTGTGGCGTTAATTTCATTACTTCCCGCTTTTGAAAAATTGGTATTATACACATACACTCGGATATAATACGGGGTCTTCTCGGTAAGGCTTGTGATGGTATCATTCGTTTTTAATTGAGTTGTGATAATCGGCCCTGATGTACTGGTTTCATCAACATTCGTTGTTGTAGAATAAAAAATCTTATACGCATTGAAATCAGCATCGCTGCTCTGTGTCCAGGATAGACCGATGCTGTTGTAGGCAACATGTGTTGGAGAAGCCAGTGTCACTGCCGGAGTAGAATCAGAGACCGTTATAATCAATTTCAGTTCTGAGGAAGCCGAAGGGGTGTGATTGTCAGTTGCGGTAATAGTGCAAACAGTATCGTTCTTACCAAGGGACGAGTTGAAATCAGGTGTCCAGGACCACTGTGAGGTATCAGCATTAAAACTGCCAAATGTTTTAGAAAAGGAAACGACCTCGCCTTCATTGTCTCCCGCAAAGAGTGCCTTAAAATTATAGGAAAGTGTAGAACCCTCGGTCACCGTGAGCAGCACAGTATCTTCTGTCCACACCGGCGCACTGTTGGAATCAATCACCGCGATATGAATAACGAACGAATCAATACCCTCAGCATTCACACTGTCTGTCGCATAAAAAGTAACGTTCGGGAAAACATAGGGACTATTCAATCCGTTCGTTACAGAAAAATCCGGTGAATAGGAAAATGCCCCTGAAGCGGTGCTGTAATTCGCGTTGGTGGGAAGGTTTTTCCCCGGCGTCAGGTAAACTACGTTTCCGGAATCAGGATCTGTCGCAGTCACGGTAAAGGAGAGTGTCTTCATCTCCGTTACTTTAACTGTATCGCCTTCATCGAGAGTATCGATGGTTACCTCAGGCGGGCGGTTTACATTGCCGACACTAACAAGAAATGAGCCGGTATCGGATTCGAATCCGTCAGTCGCAAGAATCTCAACATTGAAATAGCCGCTGTCATCAAAATGGGATTTCCAGACAAGTTGGGAATCGTTAAAAATAATTGTATCCGAATGAGGGAGCTCATTCAAACCAAGACTATAGGTAACCGGATCACCATCAGGATCAATGGCTTTAAAGTTGACAACGAGAATTGAGTCCTCAGGTACATAATAATCTTCTTCCGGAAGGCCGGGTTGAAACCGGGGAGGACGGTTTACATTTATAACTGTTAACGCTAATACAGCAGTGTCGTAATCACTGCCATCAGAGGCTTGAATCACAATAGAATATGCCCCTGAATCATTAAACGCAGGGGTAAATAAATAGGCGTCTCCAATGATTGTATCACCCGCAGGATTCCCGGTTCCCAGGATAAAGATAAGCGAATCACCCTCAGGGTCGGTACATGAATCGGACAGGGTTAAAGTGCAGGCAACATTCTCATGTAAAGAAACATGCATGATATCCACAGTCCACACCGGAGGATTATTAACCACGATAAAGCTCAGGGTATCTTTCAGGCTGGTATCGGCACCGAAATCATTGGTGACAATACAGTGATAATATCCGGAATCAGCATAAGCAAGTGCAGGAAATGTAAGAGTATCATTAACTGCACCGGATACAGCAGCATCGTTCTTATACCACTGATATTTCAAGGTATCGCTGCCGATGGCTTCAATATACATGAGATACAATGAGTCGATGACAGCAGTATCAGTGTTAAGCACAGCTTTACCATTTAAAATGGTCGGAGGAATACTGTCACCCATTGCAATTCGCAAGGTATCAGTCAGGCTGGTATCTCCGCCAAAGTCATTGGTTACGATACAATGATAGACGCCGGTATCGGCATAGGATAAAGCGGCAAAACTCAGTGTGCCATTCGTTTGACCGGTCATCGCACTATTATCTAAATACCATTGAAAGCCAAAGGGATGTGTCCCGCTTACATTCAGATACATAAAATAGGAAGCACCGTATTCTTCATTACCAACGGTAAGAATTACTCCTCCGTTTTCTATAGTTGGCGGGAGTTCAAAATCGGGCTTGGAGGGGTCTCCGCAGAATAAAATAAAATGCACTACGCTTAAAGAAAAAATTCCAATAAATACCAATGCCGGTTTCGTTTTCATGTTCACTATCTCCTTACAATGGATTATAAGATTGATTATCAATAAATATACTACCCAAAATAGTTAAAGTAACAATTTCTGTCTGTGATGAAGATCACAAATGTATCTTTTTTATTTACACAAGTATTAAGGAAAATTAATCAGAAATCTTTCTATTCCTGCAACCGGAAGAAAAACTATTGTGTGGGATGGCCGCAATGAGCGAGGAAAGCTGGTTCGTTCAGGTAAGTATATTCTGAATATCCGAAGCGGTAAATCTGAAAAAGCGGTATCTTTTACACTTCAGAAATAAATGTTACTTTTCGTATTATATTTAATTAGTATCTGTTAAATATAGCTTGTTTTGAATGTCATTCCGGCATGCTTTTGGCCGGAATCCAGCTTTTTAAGTGTTTAAGGGCATGGATTCCCGCCAAAAACATGCGGGAATGACTGTCATCTGTCAATATTTAACAGAAACTAATTAAAGAAGAGGCTTTACGCCTCTTTTTTTACCCTTCCAAAATAATATTCACTCGGTGATTTCATTGACAATCAGACAAAATTGTTTCTTAAGAACTGGAAGATCATGAATTACAACCTGCCAAACGATTTGGTAATCAACACCAAGATAGGAGTGAATGACTTTATCACGCATACCGGCCATTTTTCGCCACGGGATATCCGGATATCGCTGTCGAATAAAATCCGGAACGTTTTTAACTGCTTCGCCAATTATTTCAATGCAACGAACAACCGCGTAATTTTTCTCTTTATCAACGACAAAAACCTTATAGTCAATATCTTTTACAAATTCTTCGGCAAGCGAAATGTTTTCAATAATATCATTGATATACAGACGCACTTTACGCTTCATACTGAAACAGCCTCTGAGAAAATGTCTTCTTTCAACTCCGGGCGTACGCTTCTCCTTAAAACAACATCGGCTTTTATCCCCAGGCTTTCCGACAGGAAAATCTCCAAACCAACGACATCAAGCAGAGAAACTTCCCTGTCAAAATCAATGAGGACATCCAGATCGCTGTTTTCACGTTGTTCTCCACGAACATACGAACCGAAAAGTTCGATTCTTGAAACACCATAACTCCTTTTCAGTTCCTCTTTCAATTTTAACAAACAACTTGTAATTTCCTTAAGATTTTTCAAAAGATGTTCCTTTGATCTCTTAGTATTCCGAATACTATCAAAATACTCATTTGTACTTCATTTGTCGTCTATTTGTAAAAATAACATTAAATTCAATACGTCACTTTGCTTTTCTTTGTTTTAAAGCTACTAAGTTGCCTCTCGCTTAATTCGAGTTCTTAACCAGTTCCTTCCCCCGTTTAGCGCCCTGCTGTTTGAGGTATTCAATAATTTCTTCATGCTCCTTACATTTCACATACCCCATAGCATACATCTCTTTCGTATTATATTGCTCAGTAGCATCAAGGGCGGTATATCCGCCATTCATCACAGCGTTAATATCCGCGCCAAGTTCCACGCAGGCTTTTACCGCATCAAGACAGCCGGAAGTTCCGGCATTCATTAGGGCAGTCGCATTAACAGTGTCACGGGAATTGATATCTATTCCTAATTCGACAAGTGTTCGTATCATTCGTGACCATCCGCCGAGTGCGGCAAGATGAAGAGCGTTGCGTCTGCTGGATGTTTGGTCTTTTACGTAAAGATCGGCACCATTGGCGACAAGAAATTTGACTATTTTAACAGCTTCCTGTTCAGCAGTGTCTCGCTCGTGAGAATATGAGTAAAACAGATTTATTTCAACAATTCTTTTAGTGTAATTTTAGGAATATTTTATTTGTGATTCAGATCACTGACAAAATTTAAACCAGAATATATATCTCATACTATGCCAATCCCTGCTTACATAACATTCACCGTAAACGGTAAGAAGCTGAAAGGCTCGGTTACCTTCCCCGGTAAGGAAGAGACGTCCGAGGCCCATGAGTTCGACCACCAGGTCAGGTTTATTGACCAGGACTGGTTTACCGGAAAAGTCAACCGCGAACACTCCCCTGTCGTGTTTATCAAACCGATCGATGCCATCTCAATCACACTCTATCAACTCCTCTCCCGCGGTGATGTAATCGATAAGGTACATATCGACTGGTACCGGCATAACGAAAAATTAAATATCGAGGAGGTATATTTTCAGCATATCCTTGAAAAAGCAAAAATCTGCGGCATCCAAATGTTCATGCACCATGTGAAAAACAGCAGATACGAACACTACCCGCACCTCGAAAAGATTTCACTCCGGTACGACAGAATCGCCTGGATGGTTCCCAGAGGAAACATTCGTTTCACTGATCGATGGTACTATGCTTACCTGCTCCAGGGGATGAATATCAGCGAACAGGATGAGTGGGAAAAAATACAGGAGCAGGATGCAGTCACCGACACAATGGATGAAGAGGACGAAGAGCAGCAGGAAGAGCTGAACGTTACCAATCCCCGCTGGGAACACGTGGATGAGGGCATTAAAGAGGAGTCCCCGGACAAGGCCTCAGCCGGTGATACAGTAAAACTGATGGCTGATTTACAAGGGTATGTTGAAAAGGGAAATGTTACCTTTGACGTCTACGATGTCTCCAAAGACACACCGCAGCGACTGGATACCGTGTACGGCAAAAACGAAGGAGGCACCGCCTCTGCAGAATGGACCGTGGAAGATCCGCGAAAAGATTCCGAAACACATGAGCTGAAACTGGCGTTTGAGGCGAGTGCGAGGAGTAAGTATAGTGAGCGGGTGGAGATTGGCTACTCAGAAAGCCTTGCGATACAGTTGGATATTAATCCTAATGAAGCAGAGAGTACAGATGACAAATTTACCCTGTACAGCACGGATGAAGCAAAAACCTATAGCCAGGAAAAAACAATTAAGGATGATAAGGTTGATGGGGATGAGTATGTCGATTTGAAATTCACAGACTTAAAACCAGACCTTTCATATACACTTGAAGTTGATCCTGGTGAAGATGGTGAGCCGTATTATGTTTTTGAGGATAGGCCTTTTGGGGAATGGTCTTCTCAGGAAAATGAGTAGAATTCTAATAAATATAAAGAAGTGAAAAAATGAATATTAACAGAAAAACAATATACTCAAAAAAAGTATATGAGCATATTTCGGATTTTCCTAAAAGTTCCTCTGAAAAATGGAACATGGAAAAGCATAACGGAAAAAAAATATTCTTAACCCAGAAAGGAATCTCTGTAAAATTTTTAGGCACACATAGTCTTTACATTACTGATGGGGAGAAAAGCTTTCTTATTGATCCTTATTTTTCACGAGTAAAATATGTACCTTTGGAAGATTTAAATGACAACTACAATCCTGTTTCAGATCCTGAAGAACGGGATTGGCATGGCATTGATGAGGAATCTAATAATTTTGTTCCAAACATCAATGAAATACATAAAGCTTTAAAAAAGGCAGATATAAATAAAATCGATGCTATTTTAATTACTCATGCCCACTTTGACCATGCCCTTGATATTGCGGAAGTCTCAAAATATTTCCATGGTATTACTGGAGAGTATCCATTAATTATTGGCTGTAAATCGGTCGCCTATGTTGCATTGGGTGGATTAATGTCAGATTCTGAGTTTGAAAGTTATCAAAGCAGTTCATTTAATACTATGTGTAGCAAGTATAATATCAAAGTTATAAATGGAAAAAGTTATGAATGTTCTTATAGTAAACACCTCAAAATAAAATTCATTAAAGGAAGGCATATAAAATTACCTTTTGTTTCCTCAAAAAACTTCATAGGTGGTAAAATTGAAAATCCTATTAGACCACCCGCAAGGTTAAGTGAATATAATGAAGGGATACTGTACAATATCCTTTTTGAACATGATATCCATGGCAGATTACTCACTATGGGGAGTGCAAATTATATTGAGAATGATTTCAAAAACATGTTTCAAAATAAAAGCATTAAAATAGATGCCATGATTATTGGTGTTGCAGGTCTGAATGTATGGAGAGGTGCTTTTGTTGGGAATAAAGGGCTTTTCGACGGAAAAGGTATTGATGATTACTATGATGAAGTTGTTAAACCGTGTAATCCAAAAGCAATATATTTTTCACATTGGGATGATTTTGAGACTCCACTTGATCAGCCTATGAAATGGTTTACAAAACCGTGGAAAGTATTTGAAGAATTTGATAAAAAAGATGTATCAAAACTTATTGATCTTTATTATTTACCTTTATGGGAAAAAATTCAAATTTTTCCATTTAAGAAAAAAGGAAAGTAGCTTTTAATTTATTTTAACAATCCAATATTCAATTATTAATCCTCTTCAATTCAATTACTTATATGAGTAAAAAATGCAATTGTGAAACTTCCCACCATATAACATTAATATTAATTGTATTATTATTTGGTATGATTTATGGAAGTCAGATTAAAAATAAATCCATTGAAAATACAAGTATTAAAGCAAAAGAAATATTAACTTACTATGAAAATGGCAATATAAAAGAGAAATATTATGTTCTTGTTGATGAAAGCGGTAATATTTCAAAAAATACAGATGGAGATGAAATAAGACATGGACAATATATACAATTCTTTGCAAATGGAGAGAAAGAAATTGAACAGGAATATTTTAAAGGAAAAAATACTGGTAAATATATAGAGTGGTGCGAGAACGGTTATAAATATAAAAAAATTATTTATAATACACAAAAAAATGAAATTATTAAGATAATATGGAATTGTAATGATAATATCCAAGAAAAATATCTGTATAAAAATAATAGAAGAATAAAAACTATTAAATTTGACTCAAATGGCAACCCAATTAAATATCCATCAGTAGGAATATTACCTTATCCAATATTCGGAACAATCTATTGGGGTTATCCCACAGCCTTAAACTCACGTTTTGGAATTGATCTAAAACTTCCTTCACAAAATGAACATATTAAAGCGTACCCCTTTTATTTGTTTGGCTTTGCCGAACCTGGAATCAATGGCTTAAAGGGTGGACTAGGAATTTCAAAAGAGTTAGATAAATATCCAAAAAAAATAGCTCTCCAGGTATCACTTCACTATTCATGGTATGAAATTGACTGGAACAAATTCACTCATATACCAAGAAGAAATACCTATATAGGTAGTGAATTGGAAATATGCGGCTGGGTCTTCTCAGTAAAGGCAGGACCGTATTTTAAAATACGTGGAGATTCTGATGATACATTCTTCTTTTCAACAGAGTTTGGATTAAACTTCAAAGAGCTTTTCAGTGCACTTTTTATGAATGAATAGTTCCAAATTATATTTGTGATTTTTTAATAAATACAATTCACTTCTAATTCAAGCTTTCAGCAACCTCCCCCAACTCCCGCACCACCTCTTCCATAGACTGATACCTCGACCTGATATCATTCATACATTTGAAAATAATGTCATAGAGGCCTTCGAAATTTATTGGCGGTGTCTGGGGCATGGGTTTGGCCCGGGCCAGTTTTAGGATTATATCCGTTGTCTCTTCAGAGATGTTTTTGGGGTGGACACCGTATAGCAGCTCATAGCAGACCACTCCGAAGGAATAGATATCGGTTCTCAGGTCAAGTTTCCCAGGAGAAAAAATCTGTTCCGGGGAAAGATAGAATTGGGAGCCAATTATAATGCCATCATATTTATCGTTATACGATTTCACCCATCGGACAGTGCCAAAATCGGCAAGTTTTACATTTGTCTTTTCGTCAGACATTTTAAACTCTATCGCTTCCCTGGTAAACAGGATATTTTCCGGTTTTATATCCCGGTGAAATATTCCTTCATGATGCACATTATTAATAATGTCAGCGATATTTTTTATAATTTTAAACTTTTGCATCAGCAGTGCCTGCGAGTTGTATTCATCTTTGTACTGATGTATATAATCGCGAAGGGTGGCTCCCATCTGTTCCATGAGAATAAAACGAAAACAATTCTCCGAATCAAACACCCCATGGTCATAGACTTTAACCACACTATCAGCCACAGAATCGGAAAGGCTTTTAGACAGGGCCCACTGTACATAGGATTCATTACTGAACCGTTTCGTAACATCTTTTGCCCGCATCTCTTCATCTTCCTCTTTGAATCCGTTTCCTTTGCGGATTTCAAGGAGTTCATTACGGAGAATTTTTATTGCAAAATCTTTCACGCCGTCATAATCAGACCTGGCAAGAAAAACATCGGCGAATCCTCCTGATCCAACATGTTTTTCAATTATAATTTGTGGCTTATGTTTTTTAAACGTGGAACGGATACGGTGTACTTTTTCCTGAAAAGCTTCCTGACTCAAGGGATACCGCGATTTGGCCATTCGCATTCGAATGGGAAATTTTTCACTGATCTTATGGACAAGATTATCGAAAGGAAGGATACCTTTTTTTATTGTTTTTATCAGCATTATTGAAACGACCCTGTAATGATGATGAGTAGAATTATTTACTGAAATCTGATTGTACCAACTGTTGGGAAGCAAGTCAATAGAATTTTGAAGTTTCTAATTGTAGATTAAAACCCTGTATTTACAGATTCATATCGTTAATAAATAAAACTATGCTTGCATATAGGGTCACAATTTGGAATATCATGAACATTCATATATTATATTTGGTTTTTCACAAAAAAGGATTACTACGATTGATTAAAGTTTTTCATATAGTAAGATTTATAATTCCCTGTCTTTCTTTATTTGTACTAAGTTGCACAAAGCAGAATCCCTGGCACATTTACAACACTACTAATACTCCCCTCACATCCAACCGTATCCGCCAGATAGTCCTTGAAAAAAACGAACTCTCCTGGGTTGGCACATACGGCGGTGGATTATACCGTGTGCAGAAAACCGTCTGGGAAAAAATTGAGTCCCCCTTTAAAGGCGACTATGTCCTCAGTATGAAAAAAGATACCAAGGGAGGGGTCTGGATAGGCACTGCTCGGAATGGGGCATTTTATTATTACAATAATACCTGGAAACAACTTACCGGCGATCATGGCCTGGCAGGGAATAATGTCTGGGATATTTTTCTGGAAGATGAGGAAACAACCTGGTTCTGCTCCCGGTATAAAGGAGTTTGTCGAAAAATGCAGGACTCTTTAATCTGCTTTAATACGCAGAATGGTTTGCCGGACAGGCAGGTTACTGTGGCAGGAAAAGATACAAAGGGGAAAATATGGTTCGGGACAGTACGGGGAGGTTTAGCCGGCTATAACGATGGACAATTTGAATATATTAATACCCGTAATGGTCTTAGCGGCAATTATATCAGGGCGCTGATATGTGACAGTGTTCCCCGCTGGGTCGGTTCATGGGATGGCGGCCTGGACTACTTCAACGGGGATTCCTGGGAGCATATTCCCGAAATAAGACAGCCGGTGGTTTTTCTCGGCTTTGACAGTAACGGTATGCTATGGGTCGGTACTTGGGGATATGGCGTATTTTTTAAACGAGGCCAGACCTGGGAAACCATAAATACCGGAAACAGCCGGCTGCCCGATAATTATGTAATTGATATTGATTTTACGAATGATGGTACTGTCTACTTCTCAACGTCAAAGGGTGTTGCAGTATTTACCCCTTGACAGATTTTTGTTTTGACGCATTTTATAATAGCAATCAATTATAACAGCTTTGATGAACATTCTTAAGTATATTTTATATAAAGAGGGAGGAAAAGTATCCTTCATTTAGTACCATCACCAATAATCCACCATCGGATATTCAAATAACCGGTTTTAATTATGTAAGGAGCCTACCTATGGTCTCACGGAGAGAATTTATAAAAACAGGTTCGGCTGTAGCAGCAGGAGTTGCATTAAGCTCAAGCAGTGTTCCTGCACAGGGATTAAAACCGGTTGTTGCTGTAGCAAAAGGGAAACCCGCTGAGAGTGTAAAAAAAACAGTAACCGCACTGGGCGGCATGAAGAAATTCGTTAATCAGGGAGACCGGGTTGTACTTAAACCGAATATGGGTTTCCCCAATCCACCGGAATGGTCTACAACTACTCATCCGGAAGTGGTAAAAACCGTTGCTCAATTGTGCCTTGATGCTGGAGCGCAGCGTGTTATCATTATCGACCATCCGCTCCGTGATGCAGCTATCTGTAAAGAAAAAAGCGGTATTGGGGCGGCCGTGGCCGGCATGAAAGGTGTTGTCTTGGCCATGCTGAATGATAAAAAATTCTATGTAAATAAAACTAATGCAAAAGCGGTAGAACTTAAAACAACTGATGTTATGAAAGAAGTCTTCCGTTCAAATTGCCTTATAAATATCCCGACAGCAAAATCCCACTCAGCAACAGGTGTCAGCCTCGGTATAAAAAACCTTATGGGCCTGGTGTATGACAGAATGGTATTCCATGAAAAACTGGAACTGAACCGTGCTATAGCCGAGCAACTTCTGTATATGATGCCGAAACTTACGATTGTTGATTGTATATGGGCGCTTGTCACTCGCGGCCCGAGCGGGCCCGGTAAGACTGTTGACCTTAACACAATAGTAGCCAGTACGGACCCGGTCGCAGCGGATTCTTATACGGTTGGACTCGCGCGCTGGTACGATCGGGAATTTAAAGGTACGCAGGTGAAACACATCAAGATCGCGCATGAGATGGGTTTTGGTGAGATTGACGTGGCTAAGATGGATGTGAAAACAGTATAAGATTATAATAATAATTGGAGTACTGGAGCACTGGAATATTGGAGTATTGGTAAAAGACGGTAATAACTTTCCATTACTCCATCACTACAATGTCTCCAACAATAAACTCGAGTATAATTATGAGACTAACAACATTCAGACGTATTACACAAGGCGTTACCTTCACCCTGTTTATTATCCTCTTTCTGTTCACAGTCTATCCCTTTCCGGAAAAATTCGCGGTAGACGCGTTTCTGCGGCTTGACCCGCTTGTTGCGTTAATTGCCATGATAGCTTCACGCGCATTTATTGCATCCATGCTATGGTCCGTCGCAATTATTATTCTTACTGTAATCATCGGCCGTTTCTTCTGCGGTTATGTCTGCCCGCTCGGCACATTCATTGACATAGTAAACTATCTCTTTTTCCGAAAACACTATAAGCAGGAAACACCGAAACCGAAAGCGAACAGAAATATCAAATATTTCATACTCATTGGCGTTATTGCCGCATCGCTGCTCGGTGCAAACCTGCTGCATTTTTTCAGTCCCATGTCTATAACACCCCGGGTATTTACCCTGGTGATTTTTCCACCTATCATATGGTTTTCAAACTTTGTTATAGATCTGTTACGGCCGATACTCTTCAACATGGGTATGGATTCCATAGCCCATTTTACTTTTAATAAATTGTACTTCACCGGGACCGTGACAACCTTTCTTCTCATCGGTGTTATTATTATCGCCAACTATTGGCGCAAACGTTTCTGGTGCCGGTACATCTGTCCTACGGGAGCACTGATCAGTGTCTTTTCACGGTTTGGTATTTTCAAGCGTACTGCCTCTTCACCATTGTGCAACATCTGTCATGACTGTATCTCCTCGTGCGATATGCGGGCAATTGAAGCTGACCCGGCAAAAACAATTCTCAGCGAGTGTACACTCTGCGGTACCTGTGTTGATGCATGCAGCAGTAACGGTGTCTCAATTAAAATGCTCCCCTTCACCCTGGCCGGTAATTCGACACTGCTTAATGTTGAACGGAGACAATTTATATACTCTGCCGCTACTGGGATTATCGGTGCGTCGGCAATAAAAGCCGGCCTGCACAACAAGAGAAATATCAACGGCAGATATATTCGCCCGCCCGGCTCGATCCCGGAAAATGACTTTCTCGCCCGGTGTATCCGGTGTGGTGAGTGCATGAAAGTCTGCAAGACCAACGGTCTCCAGCCGACAAACCTTGAAGCCGGGTTTGATGCGTTATGGACACCGCACCTGGTCCCACGAAAAGGCCCGTGTGAGGATAAGTGTAACATGTGCGGTCACGTGTGCCCGACACAGGCTATACGATCATTACCGGTGGATGAAAAACTGTTTGTTAAAATCGGTACGGCAGTGATCGATCGTGACCGGTGTATTGCCTGGGAGCAGAATAAGCTCTGCCTGATCTGCGACGAGATATGTCCTTACGATGCGATCGAATTCAAAGTTGTCACCACATTTACCGGCCCATTTAAACGGCCCTTTGTTATTGAAGAGAAATGTACCGGCTGCGGCTGGTGCGAGAACAAATGCCCGGTATTGGGTCGCGGTGCAATTGAAGTCTACTCTATCGGTGAAGAGCGCCTCGCCAAAGGATCTTATATCACAGAACAGAAAAAGAAAATGAGAGAAGTCACCGACAACGAGGAAACCTCTTACGATGCCGACGTTCTGGGTTCCGGTGGTGAAACAGGTACAAGACAACCACAACAGGAGGGACCTTCACCCTATCAACAAGGTCAGGGTGAAAAAGAACAGGTGCCGGGTGGATTTACTCTTGATTGATAACCTTTTCAATGTTTAATCCTAAAATCCTCAGTAGAACCCAGTAGTCAGGATTCAGTAGTCAAAACTCAGAAGTAATTCTGATTTCTATGTTCTGATTTCTGACTACTGCTTTCAGGTTAATACAACTGATTCATCAAATCCCAGATATATTTCAGAGAAATAGCATCATGGTTTTCACCAAAGCTTTTTTCGGAGTAGATATCTTTCTTATTCCCGGACACCACATTCCTTCCGGCGATAAGACGTGAACTCCGCATCATGAGGATACCCACGATATTGTCTGTGATGACATTATCAAGTATCATTGGGGAGGCAAAATCTGCGACAATACCATACTTGTTCCGGTAAATCTTATTCTTTTTTATATGTGCCGCCGATTTATTAGAGCAATAGATCGCACAATGATTGCCGACAAATTCACACGATTTAATACTCGGTTTTGAGCCAAAGATAAAATTCCTGTAGGCACCTTCAATCCGGCAATACCGCAACACCGCGTCAGCTTTCTCTCCCCTTATTTCCAACCCCTGCCAGCACGGTTTTTCTGTTGATCCCCGCGTTCTGCCGACACCGGTAATCAGTATCGGTTTCTCTTTGGTACCCTCTGCAATAAGCAATCCCTTTACAACAAACCGAAAGTACCCGCTGAATCGGATACTAACGCCGGGCTTAATAACACAGGTCCCATTCTCCGGGACTTCAACAGAATTAGTAAGGATGGTGTCATGATCAAATTCCATTGAAGGTTCTGATCTTTTTTTACACAACCCAACCTGACACAAAATCAATAGTGTAAACATACCCGCTATTACAACATTTAATTTCATGGTAATTCCCTCTCTATTTTATTAAAACTAACGAAGCTTTCTCTTCCCACTGTACCGACACATCAGATAGCGAACATGCCGGTGTAGTAAAGACCATATCCGCACTAATGAGGCTTTTAGTATCAATGCTTAACACTGCGGCCCCTTTCCCATTACCGGCAAGTGGTAATCTGTTTATATGACTGGCTGTGTCAAACCGGGCTTCATCTACCGCATACCGGAATAACCAACTGATATATGCCCGCTTATCATCACCAGCAGTAGTTCGTACACTGTCAAAAGTAAATGACTGGTATACCTCACACGTTGCAGATCCCTGCGATGTAGTCAATGGAAATTGCTTTTCACGTTCCCATGAGAATCCGGGGCGGACAGATTTATCGGGCAGCGACGGAAGCACTTTGATCAATTGACGATATAAATCCCACTCCGCCATATCCGACATCTGCATAAGCAGAGAGTCATGCGGATTCGAAAGATCATAATTAAGTGCAACAGTATATGAGGCATTATACACCTGATCCGTTACATGGTTTATTTCGACATCATCAAGAACGTTGGATACTATATCAACATTTTCCACCTTGAGGAGAAGCTGATTATGGGTTTTCGTTTTCTTCCCGACTAAAAGACACTCTATCGTGCTCGAAAGATCTGATATCGAATCACCCAGCATGAAGGTTCCGCCGATATCACAGGTTAATGTATACTGCCAGACATCCTGAGAGGTAAAATCTACAGCCAAAGAAACAGCAGCGTCTTTTTGACATGAAACCAGAAAAAGAGTAACATCTGATATAAGAATCAGAATAAAAAAAAGTTTTTTCATACATCCTTCCTGATAGGTTAAAAATATTCCTAATTGGTAACGGTTCACAGGTTATTTTGGATTTTGGATTTCAACCCTTGAACCCTTCAACCCTTGAACCCTTCAACCCTTGAACCCTTCAACCCTTGAACCTTTGAACCTTTGAACCTTTGAACCTTTGAACCCTAATTGAATATAGGTCAATGATCCCCTATTATCAACAACTGTATACAGAATAACCAGGGAAGGGTGTTTTTATTTTTAATGCTCGTATGTTTATAAAAACAAATGGTATAATAGTATAGATTTTTCATGCATAAACCGATAATATTGATAGGAGTT
>CBDVBE010000112.1:0-16042 GCA_965372145.1 uncultured bacterium
AAATAAAAAATAATAAAGGAGATAATAATGTGACGGTAACAGCTTTCCTGCATAAACAAGAATAATAACCCTACTCAAAAACAAACCCCTCCCTTTTCAAAACAGTAATTATCGAATCAAGAGCAGCTGGAACCCATGAACGATCATAACTGCAGGTTGAATCTTTTTCAAGCTCCGCTAGAAGTTTTTCTCTGCCATCCCTGCCATCATGGAGAAGGATTATTCCGCCTTTATCTTTTTTGACTCTTCTGATTGTCTTTGCAATCACCTTGCCGGCCTTTTTACTATCTCTTTGAGCATCCAGTGCGTAAAACGTTATTGGCAATAGTTTCATACCCGGTTTCCGCCAGACTTCCCGGGTGGATGACCTGTATAAACCATGTGGTGGCCGGTAATATTGAGCACAATAATTATCAATACCGAGAGCTGCACCGATAGCTGAATTACATTTGGCAATATCACGCTCGACTTCCTGCATGTTTTTATTAAAAACAAATCTATCAGTATACCCATGATTGACAATGACATGTCCGGCGTCATGAATACGCTTGACAATCTCAGGATAGCGCTCCACATTCATCCCGATAAGGCAGAAATATCCAGTTACGTTATGCCTGCTGAAAACAGCTAAAACAGAATCGGTAATATGGTTATGAGCGTTAGGTCCGTCATCAATACTTACCGTTACCGTTCCGGGCGGTAGATCAACCTTCTTACGGGAAGTCAGTATTGAACTGCAATGTAAACCTGTAAAGGATAGTATCATCAAGCAGATTATAACCCGGCTGATATCTTTCATGTATTTTCTACCAAGATGGAATTATTTTAAGACTAACCCGGCAAAGCTGGATAAGATCCTTAACGAAAGAATTATAACAACTGCTGAGTGCCTCTTAATGACTATAAAAATACTATTCCCGATTGCATTGATATTGTTTTATCGTTGTGCTTCAACACCAAATGAGCAGTACAGCGCTTTATTATCTATTCCGGAGTCACAAATCATCACCAGTCTGAAGGACGCTGTTACGGCTGCTGATGTTCAAGAACTGACTATCGGCGATACGCTGGTATCAGCATTGTCGGAATCTCATCCTGTTATCCGGCTTGGTAAAAGCAATCCATTCCGTTCAAATTTCAAACTGTACCGATTTCACGGGGCTGAAAATGAAGTGTACACTATTGAGGTGATCAGTACCTGTGACAGCATACATGTTGACAAAAATATACTGTACCCTTTATTTATACTCATTGACAAAGAGGGCAACGTTATTAAACAAAACAAAATGGCCCTGTATGAGACTATCAGCAGCAACCTGTCAACCGCATTCAGCATTTACGGATATCAGGATATTTATACGGAACAAAATGGTGAATATTATCTGATGGTAGCAT
This sequence comes from uncultured bacterium, assembly GCA_965372145.1. Taxonomy (GTDB): domain Bacteria; phylum Fibrobacterota; class Chitinivibrionia; order Chitinivibrionales; family JANQEN01; genus CBDVBE01. Next base: position 1,396 of record CBDVBE010000112.1, read on the forward strand.
CAGACAATTCAGCCAATACCGGTAACACCATTTCCACGGTTTACAGAGAGCCGATGCTTAAATACAAGTTGCAGGGTATTAATGGTAAAAGGTCCCCATGGGGCAGATACAGAATAATTGTTCGGAAAAAGTAGTAAATGTATAATCATGATTGGAGTAATGGAGTATTGGAGTATTGTAAAAGATGACTAGATTTTCCATTACTCCAGTACTCCAATATCAGATAGCTTTTGCAGACAAAGAGAAAAACTGATCGATAATAATTATGGCCTATACTTTACCAATAGATATAACCCAGATAAAACAATCAGCCATTTTCTCTGATATAGATATCCAGTTTGCCGGGTTTATACATAAACTCTCCGAGCCGAAATCTCCCGAAATCTTCTGGATTACGCTCCTGCTCTCGCACAGCAGTTCAGAAGGGCATGTATGTCTCGATCTAAAAAACAGTATGAATACGGTACCTTCAGAGCCAACGCTGCCATTCCCGAAGACACTCTCTTCGGTAAATAAGATTACAGGCATACTTGTTACTAGTTCTGTCGTTGGAAAACCCGGCGATTACCGCCCTCTTATTTTAAACGATACATTATTATATCTCAATAAATTCTGGGAATATGAAACGGTTATTGCACAAAAACTCTCAACGCTTGCACAAGATAGTAAACCGATTTCAGACACCGTATTACTGGAAAAGCTCCTTGACCATTATTTCCCTGTGGAAGATGACGATATTAACTGGCAACGAATTGCAGCGTATATTGCTGCAACAAGACGGCTCTGTATTATTACCGGAGGGCCCGGAACCGGAAAGACAACGACGGTTGTCCGTATTCTCGCCCTGCTCACTGAACTCGCCCAGGGTGAAAAAAAGAGAATCGCGCTGGCCGCGCCAACCGGGAAAGCGGCCGCTCGCATGGATGAAGCGGTGCTGCAGGCAAAAGAGCATCTTGTACCGCTGGATAACAGAATCGATCTTCTGCCGTCATCCGCCTCGACAATACACCGGCTTCTCGGAGCGATACCGCATGCATCCATTTTCAAATATAATCCGGACAATCCTTTGCCGGTTGATATCGCTGTTCTCGATGAAGCATCGATGATCGATATCTCACTCATGCATAAATTTCTCGCAGCACTGCATCCCCGTTCCCGGTTGATACTGATCGGCGACCGCGACCAGCTTGCCTCTGTTGAAGCCGGTTCTGTGCTCGGTGATATCTGCGCACCTGAATACCTGCAGGTCTTTTCCACCCCATTCCAGAATTCCATACAACCATTTGCGACTCTACCTCCGCCAAAAGGTGACATCCGGAATGATTGTTCCTCATTAGCCGATTGTATCGTTGAACTGAAAAAAGCCTATCGCTTTAAAGGGCCGCTTGCTGAATGCAGTAACACAGTTAAAAATGGCGATTCTGAAAAAACATTTTCCATTATTCAAGATGAAAGCGATAACACCCTCTCATGGACCGAGATCCCCAATCATCGTCAAATTGCTCAAACCATTAAAGATGACATACTGAATGGATGGCATGCCTATCTTAATGCCGATTCTATTGAAGGGATGTTTGATGCTTTTAATTCTTTCCGCATGCTGTGTGTCCTTCGTTCGGGCCCTTTTGGGGTAGAAGCAATTAATAAAAAAATTGAGCTGATTCTGGCTGAAACCGGGAAACTTTCCCCTGCTTCGAAATGGTATGCCAAACTCCCTATTATGATTACCCGTAATGATTATCAGTCGCAACTCTATAACGGAGATACCGGTATAATCGCCCCGGATCCGAATGCTGAAGGCAAGTTGAAAGCATGGTTTCCCTCTACATCAAAAGATGCGAAGCAGCCATTCCGTGTATTCTCTCCGTCAAGACTTCCGGCGTATGAAAAGGCTTTTGCTATTACAGTACACAAGAGTCAGGGTACCGAATTCGATTCAATTCTTCTTCTCCTGCCTGACACTGACACGCCTATTCTTACGAGAGAGCTTCTCTATACCGGTATGACCCGCGCCCGTAAGGAGGTGCACCTGTATGGGAAAAGGGATGTGTTTAGTGCGTCTGTTGGGCGGAGGATAGACAGGAGGTCAGGATTAAGGGAGAAATTGTGGGTGTGAAAAGATTGGGGTAATGGAGTTCTGGAATGATGGAGTGTTGGGGTTTTAATATGGAGATATCACTATTCACTGACAAGAAGTTTCTCAGTAATTGTACTGTGATTCGCAATATTTTGATTTTTATACTAATTTTAAATTTTTTTAAGTTATTTTCTTCGACCACCTATCCCATAATAATTAATAATACAGAATCAGATACAATTGATTTGGCTGTTGACAGTTTATTTATTAATGATAATGAAAAGCTACTTGCAACACTCCAACAGGAAGTGTTTCTTTTACAAAAATATTATGCTGATCGGGATAGCGGATATATCACTTTTTTAATCAAAATTGACAAATTTGGATATGTTATCAAATATGACACCCAAATCAATGCTTTAGAAAATTCCGAATATGAAGAACGATTATCGAAGGTAATAAAATCGTGGAAATTAAAAAATAAAGCACGCCAAGAATTTACAATTATTCATAGTATTGATCTTAGTATCAACCTTGATGATATTGATCCCCGGGCATCAGCGGTAAGGAATGAAATGCGTAAAACGCTAATAGTAATTTTAATTGTAATAGTCCCAGTAATCAGTATGATTATAATTCCAGTTATTAGAGCAAACAAAGGATAAAGGAGTTGATATCAGGGACGGACTATTTAGCAGGCAAGCCCCACCCGTCCTTCAAAGACCTCCCGAAAGCGGCTAATATAAATATATGGTAAATAGTATGGTTTTTTATATGGTTTTGTGGTATATTAAAACATGACAGCATAACCAGATTTTGAATGGGACCAGAAAAAAAATGATGAAAATATCGACAAGCACGGTGTTTCATTCGAAGCGGCCCAATATGCTTTCTACGACCCACGGCGCATTATCGCATCGGACCGAAAGCATAGCGACCGCAATGAAAAGCGCTATTTCTGTTACGGCTTGGTTGATAAACGAGTCATTACGGTAAGATTTACCTGGAGAAAAGAAAAAATCAGAATATTCGGTGCCGGATACTGGCGTTCCGGAAGGAGCTATTACGATGAAAAAAACAAAGTACACTGAAGCACCGCCCGACATCAAAGAAGCAATCGAGCAGAGCGAAGTCATCGAGGATTTTCTGCCTAAACCGTCGGAACTAGTGTTCAAAGAAGACAACGTCAAAGTAACCCTTGAACTTAGCAGGCGAAGCGTAAATATTTTCAAGAAGTACGCAGATAAAAAAGGGTTTAAATACCAGCGCATGATTCGCAATCTGGTTGACCAATACGCCAATAAAGCGCTTGCCCGTTAAGTTTAGCTGATACTTTTCTTTGAAAAGGGAGATGGTGCTGTGATTCGCAGAATTTTATTTTTCATACCACATCAGATACAATACACATCCTGTTATCATGGCTTAGAACACCTTTTTTTATGTTAAAATCTGCGCTATAATAACCTTGTGGGAGTGAAAAAATGGGATAATAGATTATTCGTTTAATATCTTTTCACTTCCTCTTCATCTCCTCCCAACTCTTATTCGACTCAATAAAAAAACCAGGCTTAAAAAAGGAAATTGCTTCTCCTTTTGTAGTAATGTCGGTAAGAATTACATTTGAAAAAAGGCAGGAATCGTTATAACTGGTATCTTCTGCACACGTTACCTGGCCGGCCAACTCAAAGGTTGTATTGATTTCCGGTAGATCAAATCGCAGTACAAGAGCATCATCGTTCTGCATCAGCAAAGTGGTGTATATATTTAATCGTAATGCGCCATTCTCATTACGGCTGCCAACGATAATCCCTTTCTCGCTGAAGTCACTGTTTTGATCTCTCAGTAACACGGGAATACACAGTAAAAGAGCAGTATCTGATATTTGAAGCCCCCTGATTGAATAGGTCTTTACCGGTTCCTCTTTTCCCTTTACCTTAGCCACAGGGAGTCCAATCGCAACCGTTTGTTCCTTTATCGGCGCATAGGTGCTTTCTGCCACGAAGACCTGCCACCGCCCGGAAAGCGATTCAATCCGCTTGCCCAGATTGATATTATCACCAATAACGGTGTATTCCATTTTATCATTGCCGCCGATATTCCCCCCGGCAAACTCTCCGGTGTTACACCCAACACCGAGATGAATCGGAGACTGCCCCTCTGCTTCCAGTTCACGGCCGAACTGCCAGACTGCGGTCTGCATGCCAAGTCCTGACTGCACCGCATTAAATTCAGCATTCGTATCCTCAAACATGACATTCCAGAATGCCATGACCATATCACCTTCAAATTTATGCAGGGTACCGTTGTTACGTGTAACAACATCGGTTACCAGCAGGAAATACCGGTTTAACCGGTCAATGACCTGCAGAGCGGTCATTTTCTCAGACATACTGGTGAAACCAACGATATCACAGAACAGGACCGTCCCGTATTTCTCCTCACCTCCGAGCCGCAGAGGTATAGTTCCCGCAAGAATACCCTCAACAACATCCGGTGAAAGGTAGCGTGAGAGCTGTGTCCTTGATTGCGTTTCCCGTTGAATATCCTTATAGAGCTGCACATTTTTAAGCGCCACTGCAGCCTGGGCTGCGATGCCGGTTAACATTGCAAGGTCATCCGGGGTAAATGCACGTTCCTTGGAGGTTGTATCAACCGTTATCATCCCGAGTATCTCATCCTTATGAATAAAAGGAACATACATTAACGAACGGATTGAGAAATCGGCAATTGACTGTCCACCGATAAAGCGGTCATCCTGCAGGGCATTTGAGGAAAGAATCGACTGTTGTTTTTCAATTGCTCTCTGTAAAATCGTCCGGCTGATTTCGAATCCCTCATCTTCCTGTACACTGGTATCACGGCGACGGCCCGCAACCGGTATCATTTCATTGTCTTCACCGCTGCTGAGCATAATAAATGAGCGGTCAGCCTGAGGGAAAATATCAAAAATACTCAACATTATTTTTTCAAGGAGCTCTTCTGATTTGGTAATGGTACCGAGGACATTCGATATTTTCACCATTGCCTGAAACCGTTTTACCGCAGCACGAAGCCCCTCCACAGAAGCCTCTTTATCAATCTCAAACATACCGACTGAAGCATCAATCATGGTATGGCCGGATATAACAGAAGATTCTTCCGGTTTTATTATTACTGAAAGACCACCCATAATATCCCGGGACGAGGGAAGATAGCCTTTTCTTGTATGTCCTATCGGCGGTTGTTTTCCCTCCGAGAAAAAAATCATGGTTACGTCGGATATAACAATGCGATCGCCATCATACAGGGGTTGGGGAACAAAGCCCTCCAGTTTTTTATCATTGACGACGACGCCATTTTTCGAGCCGAGATCTTCAATGACATAATAGGTGTCTTTCAATCGAATTAATGCGTGACGCCTGCTGACTTGACTCTCCTGAATGCAGATATCATTCTCCGGCGTACGACCTATGTTACATCTTTGATCAAACGTTTGACGATCTTTATCAATCGAATCACAGGTAAATTCTATATATGCCATATCTGCGTAATCCTGTATATATTATCTTTTTTATTCTAATATCTTACTGTCCCGTTAGTTACAAAATATTTATAGCAAAACAATACCCCAAACAGCCCCCAGTCCCGTAGGGCATAGGCGTTAAGTTAAATGTTTAAAAAAAGGTTATATGGAATGTCATGCTGAGCACTGAATACCACGGTGTGGTATGTTTTCAGTCGAAGCATAATTCCTTATTTCTTTCTTTACTGTTGTAGATGCTTCGACTCCGCTCAGCATGACAATTATATTTTTAAATGATTAAGTGCTTAACTTAACGCGCATGCCCTGACGGGACTAAGAGCATAAAACAAAAAAAAACAAACACTATATCGAACATTTACCTTTATATCAATCTGTATAACTATCGTCAATTAGGCCCATAAAACAACAGTGTGTTAAGCAGAAGGGCATAGGGAAATCTATGAAATACCCTAACCCGGATAAACTGCTATAGTCCCATTTATGGGGGATAAGTACCTTCGACATCTTGGAAACTGGCGGTTCTGGTAATAAGAAAATCTCCCAGCCCTTTTCCCGGAAAAAGACATTGAATCAGATCAATCGGGCGACAGGTCTTTGATGGTTGAGCCGACAAAACCGCTTCCATTCCCAGTGTACCATTATTTTCCTGTACTGTCAAATTATAGATAAGCGGTTTGATATCAATCTCAAGCTGTTTCTCTTTTTTCATTATTGTAATCAATAATGAATCGCTGTGAAGTGCTTTTTCAACAGCTTCAACAATCTGTCGCCGACTCAGAGATTCTAACGGCCTGATACTATACCGGGCAGCGGCCATCGCCGAAGAGATTGAGACAGGTTTGACCGTAAGCATACCGGACTTCTTTATAACCAACCCCTCAGGCAGCCATCTATTAATACTCTCAGGGTCAAGTGTATCCGGTATTGTGGTAATTATATCAAACAATTCTGCAGTTCCCATTATCCCCAGTGCAAGTGGCGGTCCAAAAGCGATGCATGGATGCGGATGATACCCACGGGAATAAGCTACCGGTATACCTGCCATTCGTATTGCCCGTTGAATAATAGTTACAATGTTGCTATGTGATAGAAAACGGGCAGGCTCTCTTTTTTCATATTCAATTCGGTATCGATAGCGATTTGTGTTATCTGACGTGCCGGATTCTTCACCATATACTGCTTTGCCCATAAATAACTTCTCATCACATTTTTTTATTATATATGGCTGGTGATTATCACATATCCCGCAATGTGTGCAATTACCATTTCTACAATCTTCTGTCGGTATCCCCTGCGTAGCTTTTTTCCTCTCTTCAATCAAAAAACCGGGACTTATACCGATACTAACCGCAGACCAGGGTAACACCTGTTCCTCCGGAATCTCCTGAACAAACGGTTCAAATGACACCCCTGTTTCAGACTCGGCAATACGCCATGTTTCGAAATTAAACTGATCATCCCAGCCATCAAACCGGGCTCCCTTTTCCCACGCCTTTACAATGACAGCTGATAATCTCCTGTCACCACGCGCCAGTACTGTCTCAAGAAATGTCATTTCCGGTCTTCGATACGAAACTTTAACATTGCGCCTGGATCGTAGTGACGCTTTAATCTTCCGGCCTTTTTCAAGGAGTGTCCGGATACTGTTCAGAGCCTCCCACTGGAATGGTGTATGCGCTTTGGGAGAAAAGGGAGAAACAGAAACATGTACCATCCGCCGCTTTGACTTTGCGCGTACCATATTCGAAATCTTTGTAACAAGAGTAATGATTGCCTCAATATCCCCATCGTCTTCTGTGGGTAGCCCTATCATAAAATAGAGTTTTAATGTCTGAACATTGTTTTCTAAAAGCAGCGCTACGGTGCTGAGTATCGTCTCTTCGGTAAAGTCTTTATTTATTACATTACGCAGGCGCCGGCTTCCTGCCTCAGGTGCAATAGTAAAGGATGTTGCTGATGATAACGTATTCAGGGTATGGACATCTGCGTCTGCTAATGCATCAACACGCGTTGACGGCAGAGAGGCACGGAAAGAGAGAGAATGCTGCGCCTGCTCAATCGCATGGATCAGGGAACTGAAACATGAATAATCAGCAGTGGACAGGGAAAGAAGCCCGGTCTCATCCCATCCGGTAGCAGCTATCCCATCAGTAATCTGTGTCAGAATAGAGGATACAGTACGCTCGCGTACCGGACGATAATAAAAACCGGCAGCACAGAACCGGCAGCCGCGGGTACACCCGCGCATCACCTCAACAGCCAGCCTGTGGTGAACCACATCAATTAAAGGTACCAGGTGATTGACCGGATAATACTCATCGGACAATATTTTCACTTTCGCAGCACTGACCTGCCTGGATTCTCCGGTCAGCTCCGGCACAACGAAGCTCCCATTTTTTACTACCGGATAGAACCGGGGCACATAAACACCGTCTATAGTCGTCAATGCACATAAAAGCTCTTTCCTGGTTGCGTTCCGTTTCTTATACTTTTCAAGCACACGGCATAATTCAACAATGACCTGTTCACCATCACCAATAACACATGCATCAAGAAAATCCGCGATCGGTTCAATATTCCCCATACAGGAGCCGCCGGCAATGATAATGGGATCTGTCTCTTTTCGTTCTATACTGTATTTTGGAATGCCTGCCAGATCGAGCATATTTATAATATTAGTATATTGAAGCTCATACTGAATACTGAAACCTAACCAGTCTGCATCTTTCAGTGGCTTGAAATATTCAAGACAATACAGGGGAATCTGCTTGTCCCGCATTATGCGTTCCGCATCAAGCCAGGGATTATAGCAGCGTGAAAGCGCCCAGGAGTCGTGGCTATTGACTATATGATAGAGAATCTGTGTACCGAAATGCGACATGCCGATATCGTACAGTTCAGGAAAACAGAGGACACCATGCAGAGAAACAGCGGCAAGGTCCTTTTTTATGCAATGCAATTCATTGCCTATGTACCGCATCGGTTTTTCAACAAAAGGAAACAGTTCCCTTTCGAGAACAGCTCTGAGATCGGGCACGATATTACCTGCCTTTTGCTAGGCGCTCTGCAAGAAACGGGGGTAGTTTATTATCAAACACTTTCTGCTGGGTAATCGAGTAATCATACTCAACAGCAATAAGCGAGACCTGGGATATATCAGTATCATATATAGCATAACATGAACGGGGATCAAAGTTACGGGGCTGTCCGACACTGCCAACATTTATCAGATAGTAACCATTATCATACATATCAACGACCTCATCTGAACAGCGAATTATCTTTAATTCATCCTGTGTCATAACAAACGGCCAGTGTGCATGCCCGATAAAATTGATTCGATGAACCATGGAACTGAACGCTTCGAGAATGGCTTTTTCACTGTTCGGAAAGATATAGACAAAACTTGAAGGATTGGCCGGGGAAGAATGAGTAAAAAGCATGCCATCCATCTCTATCGTCATAGGCAGTAAGGATAAATATTTCTTTGATTCCTCCGAGAGCATTTTCTTGGTCCATTCCATCGCCTCAAACGCATAATAGGTAAAATTATTCGTATCTATTTTACCAATAGCAGCATAATCATGGTTTCCTGCAACAGAATAAGCAGCATATTCCCGAATCAATTCAACACACTGCTCCGGATCCGGATAATAACCTACAATATCACCTAGACAGAGAACAACATCAATATCCTGTGACTCAATATCGTGAAGCACTGCATGAAGGGCTTCTACATTTCCATGGATATCTGATAGTACTGCATATCGCATAGTTAAATCTCAAATAAACTGAATTTTATTGCCTGAAAGAACCTCTGAATACTCTCATAATTTATTTTGTAACAGGCCAGATCCCACTGAAAATAGTTTTTGCCTTATTTTTACGTATTCAGCTATTATGAAGTTTATATATATTGTACGTTATTTTCCATCAATAATTTATAAAAAATGTATACAAGCGATTACGATTTCAAAAAAGTTGCAGAACTTAAAGAGCGGATAGTACCTGCTTCATCGGTATTGATTGTTACCCATGATTTCCCTGACCCGGACTGCATTGCAGCAGCATTTGGTATTCAGCAGTTACTTGCTCACTGGGGTGTAAAAGCCTCACAGATAACCTTTGGTGGTTTTGTGGGCAGGGCTGAGAACCGCGCCATGGTTCGTTTTCTGAATATCCAGGCAGTACCCCTGATGCTTATTGAATTATCAGATTTTGAACGAATAATCATGGTAGATTCATTCCCCGGTGAAGGAAATGTCTCATTTGGATCAAACTCCCCGATCGATGCCGTGATTGATCATCACCCCCATTTTACCGCAGAAAATGAATCATTCTTTTCTGATATACGAAAAGAAATCGGCGCAACATGTACAATAATAACTAAATATCTTCTCTGCGAGCAGGTTCCAATTAACTCAAAGGTGGCAACAGCGCTGTTCTATGGTATAAAAACCGATACAAACGATCTCTCTCGCCATGTGTCTAAAGATGATCTGGAATGTTATAAATATCTATTCAATCTCATTGATCATATGGCGCTCTCACAAATAGAGTATCCGGACCGTGATGCCGAATACTTTCGAATACTGCATCGGTCGGCTGAATCGATGACGGTGTATAATAATTCAGTCGGGCATAGCCATATCGGTTCGATTTCCACTCCCGATTATATTGCGGAAATTGCTGATCTGCTCCATAGCCTTGAAAATCTTGAGTGGATGATCTGTTCCGCACTCTTTAAAAATCACATATATTTCTCTATACGCTCAAAAAAAGAAGAAACCGCGGGTATCAACGCAGAAAAAATTGCTATGGAACTGCACGGAAACGGTGGAGGACATTTTACAAAATCGGCTGGCCAGATACCAATTCAGAACGGGTCTGTCGATGAAACGGTGGAGGAATTTATAAAGACCTTTAAGACTGTTTTCAACATTGAAAACAGTATCGGTCATTCAATTTTAAAATAGGGTATAACGTAGCCGTACGCGGCTTGAAATTATAAACGAAAGATAGGAAGTTTAAACGATTAGTAGGAAGTTTACTTCCACTATAAGTTATGCCCTTGGGGTACAAATGATTAGTAGAAAGTTCAATGATTAGTAGAAAGTTCAATGATTAGTAGAAAGTTTATCTTTCACTAAGAATTGTGCTTTAGTATATCTTTCACTAAGAATTGTGCTTTAGTGCACTTCCAACTTGAGTTATACACTTTGTGTAGAAATTCGAAATTGGAAAAAACATAAAAAAATTGATTGGATGTTTGTTAATATGGATTAATAGTACAAAAACATGAATACCAAATTTCTAATTTCTAATTTCCAATTTCCAATTTCAGCGTTCTGTGAACGCTTACGATATTTGTATGAAGGAGTAAGATATGTGGGAATATTCTGAACAGGTACGAGATCACTATCTTCACCCACGAAATGTCGGAGAAGTAGAAAATCCTGATGGTATCGGTGAGGTCGGTAATTTAAAATGCGGCGATGCTTTACGGCTCACCTTTAAACTGGATGATAATGGCAGAATCGCTGATATAAAATTTAAAACTTTCGGCTGCGGCAGTGCGATTGCCTCATCAAGCATGCTTACTGAATTATGTAAAGGAAAAACAGTGGAGGAGGCAAAAAAAATTACCAATAAGGAGATTGCGGACGCACTCGGGGGCCTGCCTCCGGAGAAAATGCACTGTAGTGTCATGGGACAGGACGCATTGGAAAATGCAATAGAATACTATAAAAGTGGCGGTAAGGTCAATGGGGCACCTGAAAAAACCGGAACCCTTGTATGCAACTGTTTTAATGTAACTGCTGAAGAGATAGAACGGGCAATTACCCAGAACAACCTTACTACCGTTGAAGATGTTACTAACTATACGAAAGCCGGCGGGGGATGCGGCGGTTGTGTACCGCAGATAGAAAAGATCCTGGTAAAAGTCAACGGTACAGCAGCAGGGGTAACAGATCACGAAGAAAAACCAACCGCCAAAGTACCCCAGATGACTACTATAGAAAAGATTGATAAAATTCGCAGTGTATTTAATTCTGAAATCAGGCCGCTACTCCAGAAAGACGGTGGTGACTGCGAACTGGTCGATCTCGACGGCAATACGGTACTTATCAGGTTCTCCGGCCATTGCGCAGGATGCGCTTTTTCCGAGATGACACAATTCGGGTTTATTGAAAAAATCCTCAAAGAAAAAGTGCTTCCTACCCTTGTTGTTAAACGGGCGGATTAACAGTATGTTGTTTGCAATTTCTGAGCCGGTTCTCTTTCTTTGAGATAACGATTTTATATCTCTTTATAGTTTAAAAGCCCTCCCTTCCCTTTAAAGAATAAAGAAAAATAAATAAAATGAATGAATTGTGACGACCATCACAGACATACATAAACACATGATGTAAATTATTGTTTTTAGTAGAGTTTTTTCAATAAGTTATTTAACTGAAAGTATAACAAAAAGCAGTAAAAATGGACACTATCAACATTGAAGCATTACAAAACCTGGAATTAACAGAGCAGGAAGATTCATTGCTTTATTCTATAGCGTTAAATCTTAGAAAATTTGGTGTGTTCGCACTTTATTATACAAATCTTTGCGGCGACGTTCGGCAATGTTATTGTTGGCATGGTTCATAACAGGGTTGCCCAGCAAAGGGCACAGAATGCTATTCAGGAGGTTATACTTAATGACGAAAAAGCTGATAAAGTTCTCAAGTATCTTTTTATATTTGACATGAAAATAAAGAAACAGATTGATTCTCAGGAATAATAACCGATGGCCACCTCCCCATACGTCGAAATAATATTAAACGGCAAAAAGCTGATTGGCCCGGTAAACCTGCCGGGTAAAGAAGGTACCTTCGAAATATTTGAGTTTTATCATCAGATTTCCGCTGTGGGAGAGAATGAATTTACCGGTGAAATAGTACGGGAACATAAGAGTATCGAATTTGTAAAAGCTGTGGATTGCCTTTCAACCACCCTGTATAAGGTTCTTACACTCAATAAAATTATTGATAAAGTCATTATAAACTGGTATCGTCACAGCGAAAAGACAAACCGTGACGAAGTTTATTTTCAACATATTCTGGAAAACGTTAAAGTAACCGGCATAAAGATGTACATGCCGAATGTGAAAGACAAAAGGTATGAGCGTTTTCCGCATCTTGAAAGAGTGGCACTTCGTTATGACTGGATAACTTTTCATTGCCCGGACGGCAACAGGACATTTAAAGAACAGTGGGCTTTTGCATTTTTACTATTCGGTATGAACAAGATGAAATACGCCGAAGATGAAAAAGCACTAACATCATCCGCTGTTTCCGATGAAATGATTGACGATGAACCAAATGTGAAACTGGATATTAAAAACCTCCGTTGGGAACACACGGATGAACAGTTGAAAAAGGATTCTCCCGACACCGCAAGCGAAGGCGACACAATAAAACTACTGGCTGATTTTGAAAACTATATTGATGGCGCGGGAGTTGATTTTTTTGTTTCTGATAAATCTTCCGGAACAAAGAAACAGCTAAAAAAAATACATACAAGATGCAATAAGATGGCGGCTGAGGTTGAGTGGGAAGTTTATATATCAAAGGCGGGTGAAGAACCGGATATTATTTTTGAGGTTGAGGCAAGGAGTTTGTTGAAGGGGCCGTGTGAGATTAAGATTGAAGAGAGGGAAGAAATCACAAAAGGTTTTTGTAATATTCAATTTGTTGACTGGAAAAACGATAAAATCAAGGATATCTCATGTAAAATAACACGTGATGATGAAGAAATATTCAATGAAAAACTTTCTGACGGTGCATTTGTTTTGAAAAATGTTCCGGATATTAAACTCAAAGCTCATGTTACTTATAAGGATAAACCATATTTATTTGTATTACCCTGGACTCTTTCAAACGATATGATTTCTTTAATAAAAATTATGGATAATTTCAACTGACAGGATAGCGTATGCCGACAGAAATAAAATTAACAAAAAATTATCCCCCTGTGGATATTTTCAGAGCCGGTTTTTCCCCTAATATACCACTGGAGAGTAAAGATCCTCGTATCACATTCTATATTTCCAATATTCCCGGACTCAAATCCGGTTCAGAGATGAATATAACTATAGAAATTATGGAATTAGATACTTATCTTGATCCGAATAAATTTTGTGAAATGATTGAAGGAACAAATGATGATCTTCTTGCGACGTTCAGCGGCGTCATTGTCTTTGAAAAGGGTAATACGCGCTATTTAAAAGATGTAAAACCCGTTGGTGATAACGATTTCTCAAAACCTCCTGAAAAAAACACTCCCTGGTTCAGACTCGTATTTTTCTATAAAAACGGAAATTCTCCGGAAGAGTACTATATACCTTTAATATCTGAGGATTCTCTGGAAGATGAAGGAGACTGGTTTGAAGTCGGCTGCGTGATTAAAGATGAATCGGGAAAAGAGCTTGGAAATACCAGATTGTGGCCTGCGACAATCACAATTCGCAGAGATTTTGTTCCCTGTGAATATGATAACGCGCCCATTATGGCGGATGCGTTGTATGCTCAGGATGCCGCGAAGTACCTGTATAATCATTACACCGAACGAGACAGAACCGCTGTTCCGGCTACAGAATTTTCTGACAAAAGACTTCTGGCTGATATAAACCACAACTACGAAAAGCAGGTTAATGAGTCACTTAAGAAACTGAAAGAGACTGTGGAAGATTCTTCAAACGTCAATGATATTTACATCAAGAGGCTTCTTGAATATCACGATAAAATCTCTGAGTATTATCTTGCGGTAGAAAAATATAACAGTATTGCGGATGAAGGTGCCCGGGTCAGCCAGGGTACTATAGTAAACAATTTAAAAATGGAGTCGGATACTTTACAAAAAGATATGGATGAATTTCTTGAAACGGATGGCCGTATTCCCGAGAGTTATCAGGAGACAAAGAAGAAACTGCGTGAGGCACGCAAACGTGTTGAAAATATAGACGATTTTCTTGATAAACCTGTTATAAAACTTCTGACGATTCTTCC
>CBDVBE010000113.1:0-16028 GCA_965372145.1 uncultured bacterium
AATTTTCCCACGAAGTATGGCGCCTTCCAGAATCACCCACCCACGTCCGTTAACCATATCCCCTTCATCATTGCCACACCATGAAAATTCAACTCGATGTTCACAATATTCAATATCCATTTGGCCATCGACACAAATAAAATGGAACTTTCCTGAATCGTCATTGAAATGTATATATGCAGTTTCTGTAATGTCAAGATCTACCTTTTCCCACATTTCGGTTTCGGTGATTTCCCAAGTTCCTTTAAAATCTTTTTGGTTCATAGTAATTTCCTTGTTAACGACTAAATTGAGCTGAATCAGTTAATCTTTTACGCCTACGTACTGTTTCAGTTCCAATTTTATTGTTGGAAATGAAAACCTTTCCATTCTCTCGTGAAAAGCTTTTTTTTGCTATCCACAACATTCTTTTTACTAATGAGTTGCTCAACGAAACAATTATCCTCTGACCAAGATATTAAGAGCCTTACAGGCTCTTGGCCATACGACGCTACTAGCGATTCTATCCATGGTCTGAACTGTGTAGTGTCCAAGTACGTCGACATTTTGTTACAATGTGCTGTGTTTGGCCCCGCAGTTTTCAGGCACTTTACATGCCCGTCAAAGTAGCAGTCTGCAAGTAAAGCATAGCCATTCAAGTCATTTCCCCTTGAATCAAGCGCTATCCGTATCCCTTCTGTTATCCAAATGAGAGGGCTGTTGTACATAATATCCAATGAGTCCGGAAACTTTGGTGGAAGATGATAGCTACTTTTCTCGATAAGAATGAGGACAGAGTCGGAGTTAGCATTAATACTCTTTGCTACATTGAGGAGAAGTAGAATTGATATATATACAATAATTTTATTTTGTTGGTTCATTTTACTTTCCAACAACGATCGCGGTTAGCTGCGAGCGTTTCCCGAGTCAGTTGTACTGCGTGGTTATGATAATTCATTTTATGGAATGTCGTTCATTAAATGTCACAATATCATTTGTGTTGGTTATAATATCTCCAGACGAAAAGTTATTAGAATTGAATGTTTGAAGCTAAGCCACCAACGATGCCGGCAACTATTGGGTGCTCTAAAAATTGTTTGAGGAACGATTTTGCTTCCTCTTTTTGCTGGTCTTCTGCATCAAAATTGTTAATTGCATCAATGATGTTATTGAATTGTATTTCTAAATCGCCAATGTGAACATTTGATGAATTTGTTACATTTGTTATTTGGACGCTTTCAAAATTTATTGCAATTGGTGGGTTTTCCGTTTTGTCAACTACATCTACACCAAATGCAGAGATTTCACCAAGACCACCTTTTGTTTTTCCCATAAGGCGGATAGGTTTCCAGTTAATTAATCCATGCTCTTCGAGTTGGTCACAGATTCTATACAAATCTACTTCATCAAATTCTATGTTCTTATCCAAATCGTCAAAATCACTATCATTCCATTGAAATCTTCTTTCCCGTCGACGCTCGTAATATTTCTTCAATACAATGCCACGCAATTGATTGTCTGTGATATTCATTGAGCCCTTCCGTGTAGAAATGTTGGATGTTTCAATTTTTACGATATGGTGAAAGAAATTATAACGGTATAGGGTCTGCCGATTCGCGGCGCTCTTCAGCCGTGAATTCGGAAGTACCCGTTGGTTGTCTTATGTATGTAAGTATGCAAATATTGTCTTTTATTAAAATTATTTGCTTACATTTTTATAGTGCCAAAGATGTTTCATTTCTCTTTTTTGTGTTTCTTGCAATTTACAGTTCATACCAGTAATCGAGACCAATGATCGAGAATCCTGAATTAAATGTATACTTAATAATTCAGCACAACATTGATGTAAAGCAATTGTAGCGTCAACACCTTGCCACAAAATTATACCGCCAATATCTTTTTTGTTATCCTTAAGAGGTTCTCCGCAGAAAAAACAAATTTTCATTTTTCTTAATTCTTTAGGAAAACCCTCTTCTATTACTTCTTGGTGTAAATAAGCACCCATAAATACTCCTTAGATGAGGTCAAGTGTTTTTGGATTGTTTAATAAGTTCTATAGCTTTTTCACGTTCGATAATTTCACCTTTGTTTCTAATATATCTTTTTTGTTCACAATTTGGGCAGTACCAGTCATACCAAGATTCTTTAGTGTTTTTGCTATCTGGGGCTGCAATAAGGGGGTTTTGGCAAAACTTTTTAGGACAATAAATATTATAATTTTTGTCCCAAAATACTCCATACAGTAATTTTAATTTAGGTTTATTTTCACGTAAGAAAGATAATGAATATAGTAACCATATTATTAATGATAATAGGATGTGTCCTGATAATATTAGGGCAGATCGGTTTTGGGTCAGTGGCTTCAGAAAAGAATAGAGCCGTGGTAAAAATATGTTCACAATTAATATCACTAATAGGGTTATGTATAGTGGCTTTCTCTGTCCCGCTACCTCTTTTATTAAAGTGTGGATAAGGCCAGTCATAAGCATGTCCTTGATTTATATAAATACTGACAAACGCTTGGTTGTGTAATGTTTAAAACTTCCAATACATATTAATTATCAGTTTCTTTTTGTCTATCTGGAAATATCATTTTATATTGGATCCAATGCATCAAAGAATAACCGATTATAGTAAGAATGAATAAAATGGCTCCAACTTTCTTAATTTCTTCATTGTGAACTTTTAGAAACGAATTAGTTGTTGCGGGAAAAAACCACCCAAAGAAAATTAAAAGCTCTCCAGTAATAAGGGCAAGATGAAGACCTGCCCACATATTATAAATATAACCTTGCAAAGGATTTTCAGAACTATTTGTACGAAGGAATAAATCTGCAATATGTGAAGCTGCCTTCCAACGGAATGGAATAAAATACAATATATAATCGTAAATCCTAAAAATACTCCTGTGTAAAGAATACAAACCCATCCCAATAAATGGTACTGTAACACAGAATCCAAAACTTAATTGTTCTGTACTGAGACTCGGAAGTCGAGCTAGTTTGTAAAGTAATCCAAACAATACACCAGGCGCAATGTACCGTAATAATTTCTCAAGAGAACCAAAAAGTTCTTTAAAAAGAGAGTATACTGTACTCCATGCATTAGATGGTGTGTCGGACATAATTATCTACCTCAGTTAGTGTAAATGCATCGAAAAAGAATAAAAACAAAAGTCACAATTCTTAATCTTCAAATTTCTTATAATTGTTTCCATACAACAATGTTATTAACTCATTTTGTCGAAAAACACAAAAAAGTAAATAAAAACAAAAACATTATCTTTTAACAGTGGCTTTTAAATAATAAATTTGACAATTTAGTATGGATATTATTAATCTTGTAATGATATTAGAGCTGACTGTTATCCTTACAAATTTGATATCTCATGATTAAAATTCCCTCAGACACTTAAAAACAATTCTCACTATCCCTCAGTAAAAAAGCACCTCAGAAAAATCACTCCTCTTACTTGAAGGGGTTCTCACTGTATTCAGCCTTTGTAAACAGGTTTTGGTACTTTAAAACTTTTTACTTGTTTTTAATAAAGACGACCCGGGCATCGTTCCCTTAACCGATTATTCGTGCCGAGACACATTTATCTCCACACAAATTTCTCCGAGCCATACGTCCTGCCGTTAACTACCAGATTACAGATATAGACACCTGCCGGAACACGTTTACCGGAGGCAGTACAGCCATTCCACCTGATACTACCCATTCTGTGTTCGTCTGTATGGCACACCGGTATCAGCTTCAGTACCCGGCCGGTCAGATTCTGGATCCTGATTGTCCCTTGTAAAGGTTCACTTCCCAAGTGATAATAAATAACAATAGTATTTGAGGAGGTGTTGGGATAACCGATGGATATACGCGGCAAATTCTCTTCTGGTTCGGGCGATTTCACTTGATGTAATACACTTACAATACCCGGCTTTACCACGATCAGTATACTGTCGTTATCAGTCTGACCCTGATTATCTTCTACTGAAAGGACTGCATAAAACGTTCCGGTGTCATTATAGGTATGGGTTACTGAAGAGCCTGTTCCACTGGTTCCATCGCCAAAATCCCAAGTGCAACCGGTAATGGTACCATTGGTACATCCAAAACCATCAAAGGAAACCGGCAAAGGCTGCCTGCCTTCCAATGGAGCGGCAGAAGCCAGAGCCACACAATAGCTGGAATTTGCGCTGGTTATCCAACTGGCATTCATTTTTTCAGCCACTGTTTTTGCTTTGAGAGCAACGTGTGCTGCATATTCCGTTACAAATGATTTTGCTGAGTCCTGATTTGTCGGAAAGAGCGTGACTGCATACTGTTCAATTGCCGATTGATTGGCATAACATCTCTGTTCAAAATCACTCCAGACCTTGATAACCCTGGTCTGGCCGAGGGCGATGCTCTGAACTTTGTCCTGTAATCCCTTATACTCCCACCACACCAGGTCTGGATCAGGGTTAAAGGTACCGGCGGGTGGAGCAAAATTATATTGCAGAGTTAATTGCTCATCGATACTCACCTTTTTGCAATAGTAATCAGGTGTACCTGTTATCCCGGCGTACCACGGTGTTAACACACTGTATTTTCCCTGTGCAGTCGTGCGCCAGAAAATGCACCCTATCTCCCGGGGCATACTGCTTCGTAATTGAGATATGGCGATCTCCTGCGTGGCATAATTATCATTATCCCGTAAAATCTCGAGGACATCCTTTACCGTCAGCTTTTTATCCGGCTTCACAGAAAAGGGCATGGTGCTGCCATGGGGTACGACATTATCGGTTAGGGCTTTCTGTCCATTCCATTGGCGGTCGTATTCGCTGCCGGTATATCCCACACCATACACATCGGTAAAGATGAATGTTCCTGAAGTATACCACCCTTTGTTCTGAGCATATTGAATAAGATCAGGTGAACTCAGACAATTCATGGTATCCTGCAAATCGATTTCACGAATAATGTAGGTATTCGGCATTGCAATAGCATGATCATCCGGTACTTTCCGGGCAACCCAGTGTTTACCTTTACATAGGGCAAACAACCAGATTTCATCTTGATCCGCTATGGTAAGTGTTCTGCCTGTAGGAGCAGCATAGCCGAATTTTTCTACAAACTCTCCGGCAACATGCACGCCCTCTCTCGACGTCTTTGCCCTTTCTGCAACAAGTCTTCTAAAAAAGTATCCTATGCCTCCATCGGTCAACTGTGGGCTGGTTTCTCTGGCGGTACACTGGTTTGTATACACACTGACGCCCCATTCGTTCATAAATCCATCTGCAAATTCCTGCTTAATATTTTGTGTCCAGATAAGGGCATGTACTTCGGGTACCTGCGCCAGTTTCCCTCCCCTTTTAAGGGTCAGTGTATCATGAAGCCCAAATTCTCTTCTTGGGATATATCTGAAATTCAGAACGCAGGCAGTATAATTCTGTTCGACATGTCCAAATATCACTGAGCCGTCAGCGGTGGCATCTTTTCCCGCTGCTATGACATAGCACCCATATACCGGTTGCATGGAAGCCGTTATAACCAGCATTAAAACAATTAAAATTTTACCACAATACCTGTTCATCTTTTACTCCTCTGCCAATTCTCTTCTACAAATAAAATAATCAATAAAATCCACATATTCAGTGAAATTGTTATAATATGGACTATCCTTAAATTTTTTGGTATCGATACGCACGTTGGCTGGGGATAAAATGACCTGACAATTTTGCCCGGCTGATACTTTACTCCGCCATGAGTATAAAAAAAGTTGAACCCACTTTAAAAGCAGGTCCAACTTTTACCGGGAAGTGGAAATAACTATCTCTGCACTCTACAGAAACAGGGCTATTATCGTATTATAACAGTAGCCGTCTTTCGGAACAGTTCACTACTTTTGCATGTATTCTATTTCACCGTACTTTCAAAAGAGATGGGTATCAACAGTGTCGTATCTGGGTTTGCGAAGTAGGCACAACCTGCATTATTCATGGCAAACCAGGTATAGGCAGTATCACCATCCAGTACTGCCGATAATAACAGTGTTCCGTAAATTATTTCGTCGGCTGAAGTTTTAAACGGATTAGTGCTGAACAGAAAGCGTCCATTGCTGTCTGCTGTACCGGTTATCAGCGGTGTTGCATCGATTGTACCGGTATTAAGTTCACTACCATAGACAGCGATGTCCGCACCCTGCCCCGGTTCACCGGTTTTGGAAACAACGTGTATACCCATGATATCCGGAAACGCATCATAGAGAATATCGCGCTCACCTTTAACCGTATCAGCGTTGTAATTTATCACGTTGATACTATAATCATCCCAGGTAGTGTATTGGCTTGGATTACTCATAATTGACGGTGCAACATCAAAAGGGGTATGATTCACGGCATTATCGGCAGAATCAACTTTCAGATACGACTGATCAAGGGCTCCCCGGATTTCACCAAGAAGCTTTGTGATAATATTCGTATACATTGTGCCGAACAGCTCCTCCGGATCAGACCCCCATATGTAAATATAGGAAAAACGGATGATCTTATCCCGCTTATCATATTCAGTATCGTATAAAAGCCGGTAATCAAAATCACCGAGCGATTTCGGCCCTTCATTCTGAATACTGGTGGTGTAGACATAGACTGAATCAACGGAGAAGTGCAGAATACCCTCTAATGCTTTCGCCTTGTTGATCTGTTTCGTTGCCAGGCCTATCTGGTCAATAATACGAGGTCTAACAACGTCAATCCCACCAAGCGGATCGCTGACATCGTCTTTCACCGCGACAAGCAGAGAGAACTGCCACAGCGGCTTAAGGGTATTATTAACGGTACCGAAAGCTAAGGTATCCAGTTCGGAAACGAGTATCGATGGCGCAATAACCACTTCATCCATGGTCTGCTCAAGGATTGCAAAGATCAGGGAAGGCATCCTGGTAGCAGGTACGTTATCCAAGGTGACCGCATAATACCCGCTGACATATGAGACATTTCCTTTGAGCATTTTAAAAATCAGAGTGCCTTCGAAATAGACATACCCCTTATTTGTATCAACCGTATCCGGGAGCAGCAGTTTGATGGATCCCGTATTGGCAAGCATGTTAGTATTGGTAACCGTATCACCGCCGGAAAAAGAAATGTTCGTGATAAGCAGTTGCGTCCCGTCAAGAGGTCGTACTGCATGAACATTATACTCACCATCTTCCGGCACACGGAACTGATACGCACCATCAGCACCGGTAACAACAGTGTTCGAGTCCGGTAGAGAGTCTTCCACCGGATTAAACGATGATGGTAAAAGAGCCACCTGCACCTGTGAAGCAGTTGTGCCACTGCTATCCAGCACCACACCGGCGATCACTCCGCCGGTCTCCGTATCGGTCGAGCCTCCCGCAGTTGGCGAAATGGTACAGGTTATAAAAAATACCGGCAAAAGGGATACCAGGATCCTGACAAGCAGGATTTTCATACATGCCCCCCCAGTATTAATCATGCATGCCTCCCTTTTTGCCGGCAGTGTTTTCAGACAAGGGAAAGAAATTCAGATTCAACTGATATACCTGTTCAGGATTGGTATCTAGACGAGCCTGCTCCATGAGATTAGACCTGAAATCACGAATTTTATTGACAAACTGGGCATACTTTTTCCGCGATATACCAAAGGTTGTGGATGAGTTCAATCGTTCCGAATCTTTACACCGGTTAAATGATTCTATCGCGTTCTGCAGCATCTTGATTTGAAACTGAATTATCTGATGCGCCTTTATACTATAACCGGTAGAAACAACCGGCTCAGTCTGAACAAACTTTCCTTCCGACTTTTTAAGAAAATGGAGTTTTAACAGAAGCTCTACAGAATCCTTTGCCTGTTTTGCCGTAATCCGTGGCTTAAGCATCCGGGCAAGTTTTGCATAATCTTCCTTGAAATCGATCATGGTTACCAGTTCACGAATTATACAGTGGTGCCATTCGGCAAAATATTCGTAATGGTCCTCTTCTATCCGTTTTACATTTCTGGCCTTCTGAAGTGCAATCAATTTATCAAAAAAGTAATTTTTTTCTTTTACAATGCGTGCCTGGTTGAAAAAAACGAGGTTTTCAAAATATTCAGCATCTTTATCGTCTAATTTCAGCGCGACACAGGTTTTGAGGATCGTTTGTTTGGTGAGGTTACGTTTTCCTTCAATAATAAATTTGAAGAATGCAGAGGAATTCACCCCTGCTTTCTGGGCAAGATAACGGTATGAAAATGCAGGATTTACCGCCTTATTGGACTCATAATAATCCTTGATATACTGGCGATAATCGGAATAATTATATATACCATTCATGATAAGGCCCCTACCCCCTGTAAACATAATATAGCGAAATTTGACTGTTTTGGCTGGTTTTAGTGAAAATAATTATATCTTCTGTTTACTGCTGTAAACGAATTCTTCTGTTGTTCTTAGTGTAGCAGAGCTGAAGGTACCTCCCACGATTGGTTTGATGATACAAAAAAGTAACATTCATCTCAGGGGGGCGACGAAGCCTGTGAGTAAAAATCCTTACCACCCCAAAGCGTCTGCTATTGAATTGTTAATAAAAGAAATTGACAGGCAGTTGAGGATATTAGGATAGATTATCCAAGAATCTGCGGTTCAAGGGTTACCAGTTGACCATTCAGGGAATCTTACTGCTTTATCACCTATGATTGGCCAAAAAGGGTAGTGCCGGCAGCTTTAAGATGGTCAACGGCCTGCATGATACGATCAGTCATGGACTGCTCGGCTTTTTTCAGATAAGGACGAGGATCATAAACCTTCTTGCTGCCCACCTCACCATCCACTTTCAGCACACTGTCATAGTTTTTTAACATATGATCTGCGACTGCCCGAGTAAAAGCGTACTGTGTATCAGTATCAATGTTCATCTTAACAACGCCATACTCAAGGGTTTCATGAATATCCTGCTGTGACGAGCCTGAGCCTCCGTGGAAGACTAACCAGAAATAGGCGTCATCTCCGAATTCTCTCTTCAGAGCCTCCTGCCCGTCCTTTAAAATCTTTGGCCTGAGCTGGACAACACCCGGTTTGTAAGAGCCATGCACATTACCGAAAGTAGCGGCAAACATGTATGTGGCTCCCTTGACCTCATGTAAACGGCGAAAAACTTCCACCATGTCTTCCGGGGTTGTATAGAGTTTTTCAGCAGGGATGCCTTCAGTATTAACACCATCCTCCTCCCCTCCGACTACCCCGGCCTCCACCTCGAGAATGATTTCGTTCCTGGCACAACGCTCAAGTAAAGGCACGGCAATATCCATATTTTCTGTCAGAGAAAGAGATGAGCCGTCAAACATGTGGCTGCTAAATAGATTTGAAAGGCCATTGGCACGACGTGTCTCAGTTTCAGCAATTAACGGGTACAGAAAACTCTCAAGTTTCTGTGGCATACAGTGATCGGTATGCAACGCAATGTAGACGTTATAGTTTGCCGCAGCACGATGAACGTATTCTGCCAGCGCAATTGCACCTACAGCGGAGTCAGCAATACTAAGGCCGCTGGCAAATTCTGCCCCACCCACGGATACCTGAATAATTCCATCACATTTTTCCTCAGCGAATGCTTGAAGCGCTGCATTCGCAGTCACCATTGACGAGATATTGATCGCCGGATAAGCAAAACCATTTTTGTAAGCATTGTCAAGCATTCTGCAATAGGTGGCATAATCGGCTACTGGCATAATAAGTGTTCCTTTACATGTTTACAGTTATCGGACTATTCCCCGTATTAATATAATCTATTGAAATAAAGTTTTTGTCAATTTAATAAGTGTATCTGCAGGATGTAGAGACGTCACATATTATTTTATAAAAAGCAAGGACTATCGATACCTCGGAAAGCACGTCTAAACGCAACAGATGTGCTACAGAATAGTTCAATATTCGAATATATCACAAGCAGCTGTTTCAGCTTTGTTACAGGGGGATGCGCTAACACCTCAAAACTAAAAAGTAATGACAGGCGGTGTTTAGATATTTGACACCGTCCCTTCAGGAGTTTATATCGTTCGATTGGACACAGGCGAAGGAACATATTTATCACCGGTATGTGTATCGCACGGTAATGATTGATAAAAAAAGTACAACGGCAAAAATGAGCAGTTCATCAATTAAACCGGACTTCTTCAATAGTAACAGATTGCGCAATGTCAATGTCCCTTTTAGTGTTATCAAAAAATTGTTTTTTTTGTTGGGGAGTAAAAATATGTTTTTTAAAGTGCGATTTTTCGAAATTCATCAAATAATCCTTATATGCTTGCTTTGCAGAATATTCATTATCAATGGATCATTTTTCACTGTTCTTACGTGATGAAAAATAGTACAATTCCAGTGAAATTACATTCAGGCACGGTCCTTACAGTTAACAACTGGCAAAATATAAATCGCTTAGAAAAAACCAAATTTGAGTCCTGTATGAAAAACCTATCCCCTGTATGGAGGTATTTATGGGTACAAACGCCACACCAAAAGAGATCCTCTCGCGCATAACCAAAGAGGAGGTACAGGTCGTTGACCTACGATTTATGGACTTTCCGGGCCTCTGGCAGCACTTCTCCGTTCCTGCTTCGGAACTTGATGAGGACGTGTTTGAAAAGGGGCTCGGATTTGACGGTTCCAGTATCCGCGGCTGGCGGGCAATTAACGAATCGGATATGATTGTCAAACCGGTGCCTGAAACGGCATTTATTGATCCGTTCATGGCGGCGAAAACCATGGTGCTTATCTGTAATATCTGCGATCCGGTCACCGGACAGGACTATACCCGTGATCCGCGCAATATCGCCCGTAAAGCTGAAACGTATTTGAAAACATCAGGCGTTGCAGACATTGCCTTTCTGGGCCCGGAAGCGGAATTTTTTATCTTCGATGATATCCGGTTCGACCAGAGTCATAACTATGGGTACTATTTTATTGACTCTGAGGAAGGGCGCTGGAATACCGGCCGTGAAGAAAACCTTGATGAAAGCGGCTACTCGCACAACCTCGGCAACAAACCGAGGTATAAGGAAGGATACTTTCCGGTACCGCCTATGGACACTCAGCAGGATATCCGCAGCGAAATGATGCTGACCCTTATTGATACCGGCGTTGAAATCGAGTGTCAGCACCATGAGGTCGCCACCGGTGGTCAGGCAGAGATTGACATGCGGTTTTCATCGCTTGTTGACATGGGCGACAAAGTGCTCAAATACAAATATGTGATCAAGAATGTCGCGCGTAAATATGGCAAGACAGTGACCTTTATGCCGAAGCCGCTCTTTAATGATAACGGCACCGGTATGCATATTCACCTGTCTCTCTGGAAAGAGGGTAAAAACCTTTTTGCCGGCGACGGGTATGCGGGCATGTCTGAGGCGGCATTATATGCAATCGGCGGTATTCTCGCGCATGCCCCGGCTCTTCTTGCATTCACCAATCCGACGACCAACAGTTACAAGCGGCTGGTTCCCGGCTTTGAAGCACCGGTAAACCTGGCATACTCAAGCAGGAACCGGAGTGCCGCAATACGGATACCTATGTACTCAACCTCTGAGAAATCAAAGCGGTTTGAATTCAGGTGTCCTGATCCGAGCTGTAATCCCTATCTGGCCATGTCAGCCATGGTTATGGCGGCAATAGACGGCATCCATAACAAGATCGACCCGGGAGAGCCGCTCGATAAGGACATATACGATCTGCCGCCGGAAGAACTGGCCCAGGTGCCGACCACACCAGGTTCACTGGGTGAGGCGCTCCTTGCTCTGGAAAAAGACCACGCGTTCTTAACAAAGGGAGATGTGTTTACTCAGGATGTGATCGATACATGGATCCGTTACAAAATGGAAAACGAAGTAAATGCATTAGCCCTTCGGCCGCATCCGTGGGAATTTGCGTTGTATTATGATATTTAATCTATCCCCATCCCTTCCGTCCTGAATCTTGTTCCCCTTCTCTAATAGAAAAAGGGGGCAGGGGATGAGGTTTCCAAGAGTTACCTCTTCTGCAGCTGCCACAATGCCGCTGCACTGGCCGGGTCCCACCCGGTAACGGCAGTATGGGCCTGGCGACATACATAGGTCTGGCCGTTATAGGTTACTTTATCACCAACATCATAATAGGTACCCACCTTCCATTCGGGGATAATGTTGGTAACAACATTTACAGTCCTCGTTTTTGTTGCAGTATTGCCGGCTTTATCGGATACGGTATATGTTCTGGTATAGGTACCAATCTTTGACACATCAACACTACCGGTTATCTGAATATTTGAAGAAATATTACCATCGACATTATCCTGAGCCGTAGCACCCGGCTCAACATATTGCGTGTTTACCTGTATTTTCATGGGATTACTGCCCTTAAGGGTGATAACCGGTTTTACATCATCCACGTCTTGAACCACTTTCACTGTTCGTGTTTTTGTTCCTGTATTACCGGATTTATCAGTCACGGTATACGTTCTTGTATAGTCACCTTCCTGGCTGGTATTCACGGTCCCCGTTATCTTAATATCCGATGATACATTTCCATCCAGATTGTCCTGGGCGGTTGCACCGGGTTCATTATAGGTAGAATTCAATTCAACCGAAAAGGGATTGTTACCTTTTAATGTTATTACCGGCGGGATTGTATCTACCTCACCAACAATATTTACTGTTCGTATCTCCTTTGCGGTGTTCCCGGCTTTATCGGATACTTCATAGGTCCTCGTATAGGTTGCCGGTACATACACATCAATATCACCGGTTATGGTTATTTGACCGGTAAGGTCACCATCGGTTTCATCATGAGCGGTTGCACCCTGTTCGTTATAATCGTAACCGACACCAAGATTGATCGGATTCGGCCCAATAATCGTTATTACCGGCGGTATCGTATCAACAAAGGGTACTACATTGACTGTCCGTTCTTCGGTTGTTTTGTTACCGGCCACATCAGAAACTGAATAGATAACAACAAATGATCCTATATCAGTCGTGTTAACTGCAGAGGTATCAATCACTATGTTCTTGGTGATATTACCATCTATATTATCCAGAGCCGTAGCCCCGGGTTCCACATAGGTACTGTCTACATACATCCCCATAGGGTTATCACCCTGTAACGTTATCACCGGTGGCATACTGTCAATTGGAATTTCTGTAAACACGTTCACGGTTCGTTCTTTTTTCGCTTCATTACCAGCAGCATCTGAAACGGTATAGATAACTTTATAGTTTCCTTCTTCATTAATATTAACCTGTGAATCATCTATCGTGATGTCATCTGTTATGTCGCCGTCCACATTATCCTCTGCCGTAGCCCCATGCTCAGTGTAAGCATTCCCAATGGTCAAATTAATGGGATTAGGTCCCTCAAGGGTAATAACGGGCGGCAAAGTATCTTCACCGCTAGAGCAGACAATAACCGTTCTGGTGGTAACAGCAGTATTACCGGCTTCATCCGAGACAACATAATACACCCAATGGGTGTCCACGGCTATCGTAGAAATAACCGTATCATATTTCTCGATCTTGAAGGTGATATTGCCATCAACATTATCTGTAGCGGTTGCCCCCGGATCGGAATACACATCACCCACAAAAAGGAAAAAGGGATTATCACCTACGAGTTGGATCTGCGGTTTTTCCGTGTCATCACCAGTGGCCTCCCGCACGGTTACTGTCCGTTCCGCATTAGTTGTATTGTTATCATTATCAGTAACTGAATAGTAAACGTAATAATTACCTTCAGAAAAAATGTTTACTTCACTTTTATCAACACTAATTTTATCGCTGACATCTCCATCACTGCTGTCGACAGCTTGTGCCCCGGGATCGGGATACGTATCGCCGGTATTTATCACGAATGGGTTCGGGCCTAAGATGGTTATAATCGGTGCTATACTACTTTCCTCTTCACTAGTATAGTCAAAATCAACTGAAGTACATGAAAGAATCACTAACAGGCTTGCCAGACCTGTGAAGATTACTCTAGCGGTATGCATAATTCCATCTCCTGAGAATTGGGTTTAATTCTTACCAGGTTCACGGAATAACAAAACAAAAGTTCTATATATTGCAGATAAAGTCCCCACTCTACCGGCAACATAGTAAACCCGGTAAGAAATACTACTTGCCCCCTCTTACCATTTTGGGTGGAATTACCCTAAAAAGTCCGTCTGGTGTGTCTTATTACATAATATATACAAAATTCTGTATAATAATACGTTTTCTGAGAAAATTAACCATTTTATGCATTATTTAGAATGATATATGCGTGCTTATTATTATAAATAGGCACATATTTTTTAGACACCTCGGTACTCTTTATCTTTAACAATCAACCTGTCATATTTTATTGGTACTGAAGAATATTTAAGTTATTTTATTCTTTACGAAAGACAAGATACCACCTAAAGAAATTTTACCATGAAATATTTTTCCATTATTACTACTATTTTAATATATCAAATATGCCTATATTCGCAAGAAACTTCATATGTAAGCTTTGAAAACCAGCAGGTATTTGAAACAATTTCAATTCTGGCAAGCGGATATTTTATAGAAAAGGATAATCTGACAATATTACTTAATACCTACCCCGTGAAAGGGGTATGTGATCAAAGAGCATATGATTCTCTTCACGTAATTTTTAAACATATCTTAAGTAAATATGGTACAGTTTTTTCCAGCTCAAATGAGGCCCTGGAAGAGATGCTGCAAAACGATACCTCACGTTATGATATTATTTTTGTAATTTTTGAAGTGTCTTATGAATCAACAGGCAAAAGCGGTGTACCGTTCGTTATACCATTGCGTTCAGGAATGATAATTGGTTCAGGTTCGGGATATATACATTTTGAAAACATTCGGTTTGTGGCAATAGAACCCACATCCCGTAAGATTGTGTGGGATTATACCCTACAGAAATATGCCGGCTGGTTTTCGGGCGGGAGCCGGGCAAGGACAAATGAAATCACAGAGCTTGGGCGCCTTTCAAACAGAGTCGGTTTTAACGAATATGGGAAGAGGGGAATATTTAAACTTAATGAAGCGTTGAGAAAATTTTTCATTAAACACTCAAGGTCGAAAAAGACCAGGTCTCACAGGTTACATTAAACATCTTATAGTAATTTCAATCGCAGCTGAAATTGGTATTGTTCCGGGATTATAATTTTATCACACTACACGTTCGCAAAAAGTAATTTCAATAGAGAATTGTTTTCTTTAAATATGTAATAATTAAACCTAATTACCACGAGGTAGGGCAATGAAATTTTATTGTATCATGTTTCTTCTTATGATCACAAATACCCTTGTTTATTCTCAAGATACGCAGGAAGATACTACATTTCTCAGTGAAAAAATTAAACGGGTGTATGAGATTATATCAGGCATGGAAAAGGGTGTTTTAGAGAAAAAGGGGTACCTGAACATTCTACTCAATAAATACCCTTTAAAAGGATCATGTGACCGGGAGGCGTATGACTCACTTCACGTCATGATTAAACATATAACCCATAAATATGGCAAGGCTTTTTCCAGCTCGAATGAAGCGCTCGAAGAGATATTTCGCGATGAGCCTTCCCGATATGATATTCTTCTTGTGCTCCTTGAAGTGTCTCACGAATCAATAAAACAATTCAGCACCCCATACAGTGAGCCGGTGTCTGCAAAAAAACAGAAAATACAACCGAGGTATATAAACAGTGAAATTATAAAATTTGTTGCAATTGAGGTGGATTCCCGTAAAATAGTGTGGGAACATACAATACAAAAAAATGAGGGGTGGTTTTCAAGCGGGACCCGGAAAAAAACCAATGAGTTTACAGAACTCGCCCGTCTCGCGGAAAGTGTCGGTTTTAACGATTATGGGAAGAAAGCTGTATATACAATTAATGCTGAATTGACTAAATTTTACAAGACAATTACTAAGTAAAAACGTAACCGTTCACAGGTTCAGGGTTCCCCGTTCATCCCTGTAAGTATACAAGAAGACCCCCTAGACAAGGTGCCCTTCAGGGTATAAACAAACAGTAGGAAATTTATTTCCAGTGTTT
>CBDVBE010000114.1:0-16024 GCA_965372145.1 uncultured bacterium
AATGATTAAGTGCTTAACTTAACGCGCATGCCCGGTTTGTTACCTGCGAGGTGACACCTTTATGAAAAAGATATGGAACATTATCTGTTCTTACGGTACTATCATTAAGATAGTCGGAAGATTTATAATTTTCATCTGTTTAATACTGCTGCTCCTTGATGCATTCCGCGGAGCTGCAACTAAAAACATGATGCAATCTATTCCCTGGCCTTTTATAATTACAGGCGTTGTCGTTTACTGTATCGGGTGGATCGGCACTGTCTTCGAGAGGAGAAAAAAGAGCTCTAATAACGAATCTGATGACGGTGACACGCTCTAACCTTTCCAAATAATCCGGACCAACAATAAGGAATCTATGTGAAAATCCAGGATATTCTTTTTATAAATGCTATTCATATCGACTTAAAAGCCAAGCCTAAACAAGAGCTTCTCGAGCAATTGGGCCAGTTTCTTGCCTCCATTCACAATGTAAAAGATCCGGCCATGTTAGTGCAAAAAATCCTGGAACGTGAAGCTGAAATCTCAACGGGAATCGGGTATGGAATAGCCATTCCCCATGCACGAACGGACCTGGTTGACCGGGTAATCATGGTTGCCGCACGATGTGTAAAAGGTATTGAATTCCAGTCGCTGGATGACCAGCCTGTTCACCTTATCTATATGTTAGCCGCTCCGAAAAACAATTCCGATGAACTGAGGAATATCCTCTCCGCTCTCTCAACGATCATGTATTATGAAGATATGCGTGAGAAACTGCTCGCTGCCGATGATCCGGAGACGTTTTTGCAGCTCATTGTTGATGGTGAAAATAAGTATGTGAGCGATTGAGTTTGTGCTTTAGTTTGTGTTTGTAAACATTTTTTAATTTTGGATTTTTTCAATCCCCAATCCGCATTCCCCAATCCGCAATCATACAATTTTGGATTTCAACCCTGAACCCTGAACCTCTGAACCCTGAACGGTTACTGTATTTCCTTTCTGCTGTATTAATAATATTTCCCGGAATTCCTTTTTAGTTAATCCTCGAGCAACGACTCATTTTTCTTCGGTACGCTGTTTGCTCTATTACTTGGTAATAACAAGCAGCGAAAGTGATATTTTTACTTAAAATCCGGATATTTAACTTAAAACTGTCAGGAAAATCAAACAACCCTGTTAGAAAAACCTGACACTCTTATGGGATTTAACTATCTTTTTGATACTATGACCACACGAACAATAAAAATTATAGCCATTTCAGGTACCATTACGCTCCTATGGATTATCATTATCTCTTTCGGCGTTTTTAACTGGTTTGACCTGAAAATGCTGGATTTCTGTTTAAATCACTCTCCTTCATTTTCACAAGACACGAATATCGTTGTGGTTGAATATGATGATAATACTGCAGAGAATCTATCATCTCCGACATCAAAACTTGACATGGCAGTGTTGGTACATATTATAGAAGAGCAGCAACCCCGTGTTCTTGTTCTGGATCTCTTTTCTCTGTATGGTGTTCTGCAGCGGGAAGATACCACCATGCTTTTTGAGGAGGTACTTTCACAATATTCGAACATCTGTTATGGCATCGGATTTATTGTACCACGAGAGAAAAAAAACATCCGCAATAATTATTCAAATGAATTCAAATATCTAAAAAAGTTTTTATACTCCCTGGAGTCATTCGGAAATCCGCAGAATCTTTACTATGCGGAACATCTTTTCAAACCGACCTATCACTATTACGCACAATCCAAAAGTATCGGCCACCTCGTTCTGAAGAATGACGTTGACGGGGTTTTTCGCAGAATCCCGGCTTTAATTACCTGCGGTGACGGTGCCCTGGCAACCCTTGGCATGCAGGCTGCATTTGACTACCTTAACGTGACAAAAGATCAAATCAGCATTAAAAACGGCACGATTGCGGTAACCAATACCGCTCAATTTAAAATACCGATCGATACAAAAGCACAGACCCTCATTCATTTTAATGACAAAAGAGATATCATTCAGGAAATTTCAATGATTGATATTTTCAGTACCTATAAAGACCCAAAAAGTCAGAAGGTCGATCTTTCCCTGTTCAAGGATAAACTTGTCTTTATCGGGAATACCTCCTCGCGCACAGCCCGGTTCTGCGCAACACCGTTACATTCATACTATCCGACCGTTCTGATACATGCCAATGTGGCAAATAATGTACTGCAGCACTCATTTCTCAGGCAGATCTCAAAATATATCGCACTGCTTTTTCTCATATTTTTCGGCGTACTTTATACGCTGCCGATGGTGCTGAGTAATAATGCCTTTAAAACTTCTATTCTATTATTAATACTCATACCGGTGATTCTCGGCGGTAATTATTTACTGGTACTCTTCGGCAGCATTATCATTCCTATATTTACTTTTTCCAGTTATATACTGTTTCTTCTGGGATCACTGATTGTATACCGGTATCTCCATTATAAGAATTGTCTGCTTATCTCTTTAAAGGAGCTGCAGGAAGCAATGCGTTTAAAGGAGCGGCTTGCCACGATTGGTGAAGTTTCCTCGAAAGTGGCGCATGAAATCCGCAACCCGCTCAATGCGATTGAGCTTTATACCAGCCTGCTTAAACGGGGAGTTGACAATAAGGAAGAGGCTGATGAACACCTCAATATCATTCACGGCGAGACACAGCGGCTTAACCGGTTTATAACCCGCTTGCTCGGATATGCACGGCCCAAAGAACCGGTGATGAAAACGCTCAATGTACACAGCGAAATACATTCCATTATACAATTACTCTCCCCCGATGCAGAGGAAAAGGGTATGCAGATCAGGAGTACGGTACCGGAAAATCTGGCAGTCACCGGAGATCCTGATCAGGTACACGAAATCTTCCTTAACCTTGCGAAAAACAGTATTGAGGCCATGTCTGAGGGCGGAACCCTTGATATCTATACACAAAAGGAAAAAGCATCTGTTTCAATCTTTTTCGGGGATACGGGTGCGGGCATCTCAGAGGAAGACCTGAAAAAAATATTTAATCCCTTTTTCTCAAGGAAAAAGAGAGGAACCGGCCTTGGCCTGGCTTTGGTGAAAAAAATTGTGGAAGCACACCATGGAGAGATACTTGTGCAAAGTGAGCCCGGTAAAGGAACACTCATAGAAATAAAACTACCCAGTCTACCGAGAAAACAGAAGAAAGGGACACGTGATGAAAAAGTATAACGTTCTCATTGCGGACGACGAGCAGAACACGCGCAACGGCATTAAACTGGCGCTTGACAAAAAACGGTTTTCCGTGGAAACTGCCGAGAATGGCGATACCGCTTTTGAACTGTTCAAAAAAAACCGCCATCACCTTGTTATCACCGACCTGCGTATGGCCCGCGAAAACGACGGTATGCTCCTGTTGGAGAACGTTAAAAAACTGGTGCCGGAAACGGTGGTTATTATGATCACCGCATACGGTGATTTGCAGACTGCGGTGGATGCCATGAAACTCGGTGCTTTTGATTTCGTTGCGAAACCTTTCACTGCGGACCAGATTGAAGTTAAGGTTAATAAAGCGGCGGACAGTATCAGCCTCCGGAATGACAACAAACTGCTCAGAAAGGAGCTGTCGAAAGAATACGCGCTTATCGGGGAATCGGGGGTCATGAATGAATTAAATGAAAAAATTGCCCTTGTTGCAAAAACGGACACACGTGTATTAATCACCGGTGATAACGGTACCGGCAAGGAACTCGTGGCACGGGCAATTCAGAAAATGTCTTTGCGGACCGACAAACCATTTGTAAAGGTCAACTGTGCGGCAATACCTGAAACACTTATTGAAGCGGTCCTGTTCGGCAGTGAAAAGGGCTCCTTCACCGGTTCAACAAGCGCAAAAACCGGGAAATTCGAACAGGCTGACAGCGGCACTCTTTTTCTCGATGAGATCGGTGATATGTCTCTGTCTGCCCAGGCAAAGGTCCTCCGTACCCTTGAGACCGGGGAAGTCACCCCGATCGGGAGTGATAAAACTATTGAAGTCGATGTTCGCGTTATTGCCGCCACCAACAAGGACCTCCCTGCACTTATCCAGAGAGGTGAATTCAGGGAAGACCTGTTTTACCGCCTGAACATTATTCCCATTCAGACCCCGCCGCTTGCAGCACGAAAAGAGGACATCCCGTTATTAGTGCACTATTTTCTAAAAAAAACGGGAAAAGCACCTTCTGTGGAACAGGTATTCAGCAGTGAGGCTATTGACTATTTAAAATCATGGTCATGGCCCGGCAATGTGCGTGAGTTGAATAATGTCGTTGAGCGGGCCGTGATTCTCAGCAACAACAGAATGATAGATTTACAGCAAATAAAAAGTTATATAACCGGCATTCGGCAGCCTGTAACCCGGAAGCTGGATACCGGTAAAAAATTAAAGGATGCGCGTGCTGAATTCGAACATAATTATATTACTCAGGTATTAAAGGAGTGCGGTAATATCGTTGCCAAAGCGGCTGACCGCCTCGGCATACAGCGGGCGCACCTGCACCAGAAGATTAACGAGCTTGGTATACATCGAACGCGAGAGGGACTATGAAAAATAAAAGACATTATATCCTGGAGGTAGGAACATACTATTTACACTTACTCCTGATTTTTATATTGCCGGTCAATCTTATGGCCACGAAGGCACCT
Organism: uncultured bacterium; assembly: GCA_965372145.1. GTDB lineage: Bacteria > Fibrobacterota > Chitinivibrionia > Chitinivibrionales > JANQEN01 > CBDVBE01. The sequence goes on from CBDVBE010000114.1 coordinate 4,651, forward strand.
TACACAGCCGAAGGTTCAGGGTATAACAAAGAACAGGCAATCCACAGTGCACTGCGGTCTGCGGTAGAAAAAAGCCTTGGTGTTTTTATTACATCACAGACAAAAATAGAAAACTATCAGGTGATCAGTGATAAGATACTGTCTCAAACAAAAGGGTATGTTTCAGACTATTCAATTATTCCGGGATCCGAACGTTCAGAATTCGGCCTTACCTTTATAAAGGTCAACGCGGAAGTTAAAACCACTGCCCTGCGAGACGACCTTGAGGCGATGAAACTCATTTACTCTTTGAAAAACCTCCCGCGTATCATGGTGATTGTTAAGGAACACTCGCCGGGCATGACTCTCACCCAAAGGACAACCGCAACCGTTCTGGAAAGTGCGTTAATCAAAAAGGGATTCCGTCTGGTTGACAAGGCACAGATGGATAAAATACAGGAGCGTGACCGGGCACGGTTTTCCGATAATAGTTTTGCGGCAAAAATGGGTTTTCGGCTGGGAGCGGATCTGGTTATAACGGGAGAGGCGGAAGCGGGTTCTCCTGTCGAAGAGGACGTATACGGTATAAAACAGTGGCGCGCCCCCTGCCAGATGAACCTTCGATTGATCAGGACTGACAATGCCCAGCTTATTTCTTCAGTGCCGCTGAGCAATGACTGGGCCTCCCAGAGCAAGATGCAGGCCATGAATTCAAGCCTTAAAAGAACAGCGGCAAAAGCCGGCAAACAGATTATTAACGACCTGCTCTCTTTCTGGAAAAATGAAATTTATAACACAACCATAATCGAGGTATGTGTGCTCGGCATGGGCAACCAGGAGATCTCTTCCTTCACGGAACGGGTGTTAAAAGTAAACACAACGCGAAACGCCTCTCTGCGATATATTGAGGGAACCAACGGTGTGCTTGATGTGGAAATTGCCGGGACCATACAGAACCTGCGGGAAGCGTTCACCAGGATGCGGGATATCTCGGTGGAAGCTATGACCTACAACCGGATTGATATAAAAAAGATTGCCCCGGCAGCGGAGCCGTCACCTGAAATCAGATTTGAGGTCGCCGAGCCTGATGTCTCAATTGTAAAAGCGCAAATCAATCCTATTTTTCCTTGCATATACTCACATTACGCGAAGAAAAGTATCGGCAAGGTAACAATCCGTAATAATACGGCTCATGCCATCTCTAATGCGACCCTTGCAGTGACAGTCCCGCACTATACAACACTGCCGACCTATACCAACGTATCCGCCATTCCCCCCGGCAGGCAGACGCCGCTTGACTTCAAATTGACAATGGACACAAAAGCCATTCACAACCTCAGTGAACCGGTGCAGGCACAGGCCGGTATAACGCTGCAATACTCATACCAGGGAAGCATGAAGAGAAGGGAACTAACCGTCCCGGTAACCATTGAAAAAAGCAACGCGATCACATGGTCGATACCGGAAATGGCTGCGACCTTTATCACGCCGAACAATGCGGCGGTGAAGAGTGTTTCACGCACAGCGCTTACTGTAGTCCCTGCCGATGATGAACAAATTATCAGTGAACTCATGCAGGCCGCTGCGGTCTACCATACCCTGAAAGAACTGGGTGTATCCTATGTTAAAGATCCGCATGCAGCACCGGGCCATGATGTCACCGATATTATCAATTATCCGGTACAGACCCTCGAACTGAAATCCGGTGACTGTGATGATATCAGCGTTCTCCTTGCCTCACTCCTTGAGAGTATCGGTATTGAAACATCCCTGATCGTCTATCCTGATCATGTGCTCGTTATGTTCAACACCGGCATCTATGAAAAAAATTATATGCGGGTGTCGTATGATAAAAAACAGTATATCACCCATCATAATCAGATATGGATACCTGTCGAGACGACTCAATTACAGAAAATCTCCTTTATTGAAGCCTGGCATAGTGCAAGTGAGTGTTTTAATACCGCAGTAAATGACGGGATGAATATATCCTTTGTAGATATTCACAAGGCATGGGAAATGTATCCTTCCGTTGATCCCATTCAAAAGAAATCAGCACTGGTGAAGCCTGATGCAGCAAGGGTCAAAGCGGCTTTCACGAATGATATCGCTCTTTTAAAACAGAAACTTGATGACGGGTTTAAAAAGGTAGAAACTGCTTATAAAAGCAAGGTAAAGAAAAAGGCATCCGCACCGGCGCTGAACAGGCTTGGTATCCTCTATGCACGTAAAGGCGTATTGGCCGAGGCTGAGAAAATGTTTGAGAAGGCATGTGCAAAAGATCGCTCCTTTGCCGCGGCCCATAATAACCTTGCCAATATTTACTGCCTTAACGGTATAGACGCCCAATCCACCTTAACCTATGATAAAGCTATTTCACTTAATTCACAACAGGGACAATATTATATTAATAAAGGCCTCTGCCTGCTCACCCAGAATAAAACTGACGCCAGTATTGAAGCGATACGATCCGGTATAGCGAAACTGGACAGGCCTGAAGCAGCAGAAAAAATTCTCGGCATTGATTTATTTAAAACAGTGACAACGCTCAAGGGAGCCAAAAAGAAGGAACCGAAAAAGAAGCAGGAAGTATCGAAAGCAAGGATACAAAACCTGATGAAAAAGGTGCTGGACAAGGTTCCTGATGCTGAGATAAAAGGGTATTCCAAAAACATACTGCCGGTAGGCGGATTACGTGGCGCAGATCCTGAACAGATTGAAAAAATTGCAGATCTTCTCTGGTGGGCTGAGTAAAAAACTTATCCACACAGTACTTATTGGTATCTGTTCCATACTGATTTCCTGTTTCCTCTTTCGTTTCGATTCATTTAAAAGCCTAGAAGTAAAGAGCCAGGATGTTCTTGAAAGGCTCGTGCCCCAGTACCCGAAGAATCAGAATATATCTGTCATTGCTATTGATGAGGAAACTATTAACGAGCTCTCCTGGCCAATCACCCGGGATTATTATGTTTCACTTATTCATATCCTGAATGAATACAACGCACACAGTATTGTTTTTGATATCGCTTTTATTGACGAAAACGCCAATCATCCTGCATGGGATTCCCTTCTGGCATTGACAACCGGTGACACGACCCTGCAGAGCACTATCATCCACAGTTTCTATTTCTCTATCTCAGACAATGACGCTGTTGATACCGGCACCTCTTCACTGCTCAGCAGATTTTCACAGTCCGGCAATAGTGACATAGAATTCCCCGAAGCGGTATCCGCTGATATTCCCTTCCCGTTCCTTGTGGAAAACATACAGAATCTCGGCCATTTTCACCTAACTCCCGACAACGACGGTATTTTCAGGCGGCTTCCCACATTCATCGATTTTAACAACCGGCTCTATCCGAACCTGTCACTGCTGACTGCCAGGCATTTCACCCTGTCAACCACCCCTGCTATAGGGCGCAGGTCTATCGTACTTGCGAATGATATTCGAAAAACCACAATCCCTATTGACAATAACGGCAACATGCGGATCTGGTATAACGGCAACGGAGAACAGTTCGAAACACTCTCGCTTCTTGAACTGTTATATATCTATAAGCAAGTGGGAAAGAAACAGGAACAACCTGAGAAACTTAAACACTTCATCTCCGACAAAATTATTATCGTTGGAAACACTGCCACGGCATTGGGTGATTATGGTGCCATCCCGACAAATAATAATATCCCGAAAGTCTATATCCATGCCGGCGCGATTGCCACTATGATTGAAAAGAAATTCTTTGCCGCCCTTCCCTTCCGGCTGATCCTCAGTATAACCGTCCTCTTTATGGTTCTTCTGATTGCCGCCTATTTCAGATTTAAAGCAATAGCCGCTTTCACCTTCTGGCTTGTTATTACCCTGCTGTATATCTGTGTCACCTATCTGCTCCGCACAAACCTTATCATTATCGCCCTGGGCCTGCCGCTGACCTCACTTTTGATCTGTTATACCGGTATTACAGTGTACACCCACTTTTTCAAAGAAAAGCAGGTATACCTTCTAGAAACCGCGCTTGGTAAATATGTAACCCCGGCGATACTGGAAAAGATCAATACGGGCTCAAAAAGCCTGGTGCAGGAAAAGCAGGAGCGGGAAATAACCGTTCTCTTCTCCGATATAAAGGGATTCAGCATCATGTGCAATACCATGGATCCCGAACTGCTGCACAGCCAGCTGACTGAATACCTCAATGCCATGGCAGATATCATTCTGGAAAAAAGCGGTACGGTCGATAAATTCATGGGGGATGGTATCATGGCCTACTATGACAGTTTAAGTAATGAGAAACATGCTGTCATGGCAATAGACTCGGCTTTACACATGCTAGACCGGGTTCAATCGCTGAATAAAGAGTGGCTCACTCAAGAGAAGCCGGTGATAAGTATCCGTATCGGTATAAATACCGGCAGGGTATTTATCGGCGACCTGGGCACGCGGAAATTCTCCGACTACACACTCTTCGGTAACGAAGTTAACATTGCGCAGAGACTGGAATCAATTGCCGAACCCGGCACCACCTATGTGTCCCAGTCAACCTATGAAAAAACAATCGATGATTTCGATTATATGAATATGGGCAAGATCAGTTTGAAAGGTATTTTTGACCCTGTCACCTGTTATAAGGTGATTGGGCACAGGAAGTTGTTTAAGGGGATTACATAATGTTCCTGTTAAGGGAGAGGCTTTTTGTGTGTGTACCATTTTCAGATAAGCTGTGACAAAAAAGTTTTTGCTGAAACAATCACAGGATTATTAAAATCAAAACAGTTGTAATTTTCATACTCTCTTGAGAAAGCAAGTTGAAATGCATGTTCTGTTTTTAATCTTTCGGCAACGGATAGCGGATGCATTCGATATTGAAAGTATCGCCCCATAAGACGACTGTCAGAACCTTTTCTATAGGTAACAAGTTTCGCACTTCCCGTAATCACAATTTTAATATTATTATTCTCATAAGTATCAAAAAAACCTTTATATAGTTTTCCCGATCCTTAAAGGTTCTGGAGTAGTTCCAGCTCATTTTCGCGCCCAATAAACATTTTCATCTCCAAATTGTCGATTTCGTGTAGTGGAAAAACAATTATCTTACTACACGAAAACAAGGTTTGGTCGATTTCGTGTAGTAAATATATGTTGATTACGGTTCACGAAATCACCTTTTTAATTTGTATCGAGAAGTCCTGAATTAATAAAATTCGTAATTTTTGCATGTTATACCGCAATAACGGAATCAGCATTGATGCTAACCACTACATCTTTAATTGGATTGTCCCACATATCATAGACGTATCCGATAATGTTGCCTTTTAGCTTCAGGTCGTCGGATATGTCAGGGCCTGCGGGGTCTTCGGTGCAGGTGATGGTCATAAGGATAATTAACAAAAGTGAAAAGTTTAGATAGATCGCATCCTTCATACCATATCTCCTTTTTATGAATTAATATCCACTAATTCCGTATCGTGTTTTGGGTCCTTTCCCTATTCGCAGTATTTGTCTTTTATTCAGTAAAGTATTTATCACAGCAACCGCAGTAGCTTTACTTATATCCAATGTTTTGCATACATCGGCACTTGTTATTTCCGTTTTACTTTCAAAAAGTTTTAAAACTGCTTCTTCAGAATTAAGAATCGTATTTCTATCACCCGTTGCTATCAGGTAGAGAATAACTTTAAACCACCCGGCTCCTTCAATAAATTTTGCATGCAAGCCACTGTCCCGCATTGAATCAAGTATGAGCTTTATACCGGTTCCCCGTTTTTCCATAAGACTGAGACGACGTGCGGAAAAAGCGATAACTTTATTGCGGATATAGCTTGTTCCGTCGCCAAGAGTGTCGGGTATAAAGGGGCCGGCAAAATGACCGGGGCTGAACACTTCAAAACGATCTGCATACAGGGCTACTTTTATCGCGCCGGGAATGCTGTATTGTCGATGAAACAGGGCATTCGCAAGAGCTTCGCGCACTGCTTCCATAGGTAAAGCCGTTTTACGATTTGTATACCTGACCCCTTTCAGGGACGGTTCCCTGCCAAGCCACGATTCCAGAATTTCAACGGTATGCTCCAATTGCCTCGGCAGCGTACCGGTAATTTCATGACTTTCTACAGTATCCCTGCCCTTTGAACCTCTCATTCTGCTGCAAATAACATAGGCTTCAGGGACAAATGTATGCGGCTGAGAATGGAACATTAAAATTCCCCCCCGTGTCGGATACAATGCTCCACTTTGATTATCAACCCGTAAAACTTCAATCGATATAAGACCTTTTTGAGTTTGCAAACTGGCGGGCAACACCGACACATCGAGTGTACTACTTTTACATGAAGGTACCGATTGTTCATCATAGCCTATGCGTGAGCGTAAAAGTCGGAGTTCCTCCAGTGTTTCTCCGGCAGCACGCCTTGTATGCGCCCCGACTCTGATATAGACACCTTTTTTAATTCCTTCCGAGGCTATGAAATATGGTTTCTGATTACCCGGAAATACCTGAATAACCAACACTTCCTTATCTTCAATATTTTTTTCAAAAATCTGAGGGAAAAGCGGGGGTTGAATTCTGTCGGCAAAAGAAACCGGTAACCGCTCCATTAACATGTCTATTGTCAGTGGATCTAATCCAATAATTTTCCTGGTTTTATCATCAATACCAACCACCACTTGTCCACCGTCACCATTGGCAAAGGCCACAACAGTCTTTGCAATCGTTTCATAATCCGGTAATTGCCTTTTATACTCAACTATTCTCGATTCCCGCTCCATTGTTTGTCCTATCGTTTAGTATCGTTTAAATCGTTTAGCAAATTATACACTAAAATACAATCAATCTACTTTAAAATCAACGGTTAAAACGCTTTGACGATCATAAACTCCCTTTTATACAGTATCTCTGTGATTTTATACCTTCCTCATAACTACCTGCCAATACTGCTATAACACAAACAATAGTGACACCTGGACAGCACATCCTTTATGGCACGGTTCCACATATCGTAAACCCAGCCGGTAATTGTGCCTTTGGGTTTCAGGTCGTCGGAGATGTCAGGGCCTGCAGGATCTTCGGTGCAGGTTATGAAAATGGTAGGTAACAGTATAAGTGTAAGAATATAAGAAGTGATGTGTCTCATTCTTCGTCCCCTATTATTGTGTATGGTTTTAATTCTCAAAAAGTATTTCAAGATAATGTCTGTTGTCTCCTTATGGTTTTTCTAAATTATAGAGTCGCTGGACGTCTGTGTCAGATAGAGCTCTGTTATATATCCTGACATCGTCAATGATTCCAACAAATGCCATAATGTCCCCAATAAAAAAAGAACTTTTATTTTTCTCTATTATTTCATTAAAAATACTAGTTGCTACTGGAGGGCCATTTATATGTAATCTTTGATTTTCAACACTTAGATTCCTGTCATAAGTTAAAACTACATAGTTCCACCCTGGAGTAATACTCCCCGTTACTATATTATCATTTATACTTGCATATGCTGTTGTAGTGTTTCCATTAATCCCATAAGAACCCGCTTTATTTATTCCTGCTACCGTTTCCTTACCAACACTTATTACAGGTGCGTTTGAGTAATACTTTTTTATTATTTGATTATCATACCACCCTTCAATACTATTTTGTTGACTGCCGACATGAGTTCTCAAACGATTTACAATATAGTTATATTGATAAAAGTGCCCTGTACCAAGATTCATAGAACCAATATTAACAGAACATTTTACGACACCATCAATGTGAAGATAAAGATATTGACCTGTTAAATACACTTTTATGTCATAAGTGTTGCCTTCTTTAAGAGTCGCATCAAATTCGTTTGTGTAAATACCTGTTCCTGAACTATCATATGCAAAACCCAGAATTGATGAAATTGTGTTGTCTGTATTTCCTTCGTCGGGGTCGTAACTTACAGCGAATCCTAAAGCTGAAGATAGAGTATCAGAATTTGAACAAATGTAAAAGTGTCCCCGTCCCCCATATTCTGTGGGAACATTTACTTCTTCTAATTTAAAATCCTTTATTCTTAAATACCCATTATCAGTTATAAGGGTATTTATAGCGTAGTTCCTATACCAATTTTGTATTCCCCCGCTACCAGTTCTTTGATTTTTATAGTTAACTCTTTTCAACTGTGCATCATATTGAAAATTGCTTGGATCAGGAAACACATCACCCTCAATAGAGGGATCAGAAGAAAAATCATTGAAAGATGGAAATGTATTTACACCATTGCTTTCCGAATTTGCTGTTGGATTCCCATGGTACATGTAAATTAATTCAGTACCAGCTGTTTTTATGTTGACCCAGACAATTGAAATCCCATTAGAATTCCATTCTTCTATCCAAAAGGCTAATTTTTGACAGTTTTTATCATAAAATCTTAAATCACTACCACCTGAATTTGCATTTGTATAATTGAAATTAACTATATCCAATTCAAGTTGTATTTGATAATTTTCTTCTGGAGTAGATGGGGTTATCATAATAAGTCTTTTAAATTTCCACCTGTCTTTTGCAGGTTTCATCCATGCGGCTATAGTTAAAGCGTTTCTTAAATTAAAAGTGTCATCATTACCACAATTGATGAAATCATTTACTCCACTAAATGAATAAGCACTGTTAGGATTTAAAAATCTATCCTCTGTTAATGTCGCTCCGTTTACAGTCCCATGATTCCCATTCCCACTCTCATCATCTGCGTTACCATTAAACGGATAATAGGCAACCAATCCATTTATTAAATCATAACATCTTCCAGTATATTTTCTTATGGCTCCCTTTGCAAAAGCACTGTCAAGAGGTCTGAACGCTTCTATTTGCCAGTAAAATGTCTTTCCACTATCAACTGCAATTTTGAATGCTGTTGAGTTTAAATCCTTAACGGCATAAGCCGTTGGAATCTCCTTAACATCCCATAATACGTTATAAATAATATTGTCTCCGGAGGATAACCATATAAGAATAACACTGTCAATCAGTGTCGCATTAGTATCTTTATCACTCGGGGACACGTATACCGGAGCTTGTAATTCAATTGGAACATTTATATAAATATCCCATGGCAGGGTATCAAACAATCCAGTCCCGTCAGCTACCTGCACGGAAACATGGCGAAGGCCATTATTGTCCCGGGTCGGTTTAAAAGAAAGAACGTTGCCAATAAGCTTCATACTGTCAACGCTGTCAATAAAACTGAACGTGAGTTGATCGCCGTTTTCATCCATTGCTTTGAGGGTGTCTATGTATACTTTACTGAGAAGCATGGTATCGGTCATGTCTTCCGGATTTGAGAGAAACAGCGGGGCGATATCACTGCTGTTGGTATACACGGTAAAACTGTGTACTCTACTCCACACATAAGCATTGTCAGCGGTTCGCACCGCTTTTACCCGCCAGTAATAGGTTCGCGCGCTGTCAACAGGCACGGTGCAGGCAGCAGCGGTCAATGCAGTGCCTACAATGTTCTGCTCCGAGGGAATTGTATTCTGCCAGTCCATATATACATTGTATACAATACCGGTACCGGTGACGGGCTGCCATGAAAGCGTTACACTGTCCTTCGGCACTTTTATCACAGCACCGCTGTCCGGTGACAGAAGAACCGGCTTTGTCAGAACTGGTTTTACCACAGTCACAGAAACGGTATCCGCAGCAAGGTTGCCGTCAGTATCAAGCGCCTGAAATACGGCTGCATATACACCTGCCGTATCATACAAGTGGCCGATACTGGGATTGCTGTCAGGTGCTGTCCATGAACTGTCGTCACCAAAATTCCAGGTCATCGAAGCCAGGCCGCCAAACAAATCAGTAACACGCACATGAAACCAGGCAAATGCGTCTTCCTGAATTGTTATCGCGGGCAGATACGTTATTTTATCCGCGGAAACGGAAATAGAATCAACAACCGGTGCAGTGCCGATAAGATAAATGTAAAATGACATTAAACCCGAAAGATTACCTTCCGCATTGGCGGCCTGTACCTGTACCAGTGTAGCTGCAGTGGTAAGCTGAGCAATAGATACCGGGCATGAAGGAACTGACGTCGTACAGATAACACCGCCAATGTTCCATGAATACTGAGCTATTTCCGTATTTACATCGGTTGTCGGATATACCCTGAGCACGACCGCAAGTGATGTAGATGGTACATAGACATCGCACCCAATCAATTTCATACCGTTGATGATCTCGGGTTCCGGATAAAGATGAATATCACAGCCGGAAATATAGGCATTTTCATTGGCAACAAAGCCGATGGATGCTCCGATATACCCGTCTTCATTAACCATTACTATGATACCATTTTCATTGGCGGGAACATTACGCAATAGATAAAAACCGTCCTGATCAGTTGTTGTTTTTAAACCGCCGCCAACCGCGGTAACAGTCGTATTAGGCTTTGGCGCTCCGCCTGGATCATAGACAGTTCCGGAAATTGTGGCGCCGGTTAATGTCAAATCAATAGTTCCGAGATTATTGGTGTCATTTGCCAGACATCCGGTTATTTTAGTCACCTGCGTGCTGACCGCACCGTATGCACACACCAGGGTAAGAGTATCATTTTTTGGAACCTGGCGAAGAATAAAGGAGCCTCCGGGACCGGTTAACGCACCTTCAGTATAGTCTGCTATGGCGACACCGGCTCCAGCCTGCGGTGCACCGTTCACCGTGACATTGCCTTGAAGAATATAATACCTATACGAAAGCGGCACCGGTGTTATCACCGTATCATCAACTCCCAGAGACACAGTGACCGTGCAAATGGGATTGTCCTCATAGTCCCGGTGGGTAAAACGTAGCACATACGTTCCCTCACGGACATTGCCTACAATAAATTGTCCGGTTGCAGTACTCACACCCGCATCGGCTGAATCGGCATTCACACTGACCAGGACGTCCTTGATCGGCCGGTTCCACATGTCATATACCCAGCCGGTTATTGTCCCTTTGGGTTTCAGGTCGTCAGAGATGTCCGGGCCTGCGGGTTCTTCGGTGCAGGTGATAGATATAAGAATAATTGCTGAAAGTGATAAAATTAGATGGATGGCATGCTTCATACTATTTCTCCTTTTTAAAATCAGAAAAATCCTTTTAATTATAATAGAATCCGGGTTAAATGTCTTAATCATGGGAAGCTCCCGTGGTTTTGGAATAATACTTTTGTTTGGGACTGTTGGGTTTATCGGGAATAGTCGGATGTAAAATTCCCTTCAATAACAAAGGTTTTAAGATTTCTATCCTGAAATGCCTCCGATGCATAAGGCCTAAATATTTCATTATTTCTGAAGATGAGCGGGCTGTTTTACAGAAAGTTATAATTTGCTTTGTTCTTTCATCCTGGTCGGTAGCTTGGTCGGTAGCTTGGTCGGTAGCTTGGTCGGTAGCTTGGTCGG